>DATKRS010000023.1 GCA_035532035.1 Candidatus Dormiibacterota bacterium | reverse complement strand
CGATCTCGAGCGCTCGGACGAGCGTGCGCTTTGCAAGCAGAATCTTGAAATCGTTCTGCCCGAAACCGCGCGCGCCGGCCAGCGCCTCTTCGGCGGCGCGTTCGAAATGCTCGCGCGCGGCGGGCGCGCCGGCGAGAGCGCGTTCGGCGGCGGGCGCATGCCACGGTATCGTCGCCACGCCGCCGAGCGCAATGCGCGCCTCGCAAATCGTGCCGCCCACGAGATCGAGCGCCACGGCTGCGGACGCAAGCGCGAAATCGTACTGCGCGCGATCGCGCACCTTCACGTACGTAGAACGGCGCGCGTAGGGAAGCGCCGGCACGGCGACCTCCGTGACGAGCTCGCCCGGCTCGAGCGCCGTCTCGACGTGCGGCGTATCGCCGGGCTCACGGTAGAAGTCGCGCAGCGCGATCGCGCGATTACCGCGCAGACCGGAGATATGCACGCTTGCATCCAGCGCGACCAGCGCGACGGCGAGATCGGATGCGTGCGTCGCGATGCAGCGATCGCTCGTTCCTAAAACGGCTTGGCGCCGATGCTCGCCCGCCAGCGCGCCGCAGCCGGTGCCCGGCGCGCGCTTGTTACACGGCGTCGCAACGTCGCGAAAGTAGGAGCAACGCGTACGCTGGAGCAGGTTCCCGCCGATCGAAGCCATGTTGCGCAGCTGCGGCGACGCCGCTTGCTCGAGTGCGATCGCGATCGCGGGAAATCCCTCGCGTACGAGCGGATGCTCCGCTACGTCGGCCATCCGCGCGAGGGCACCGATATGCAGCCCGTCGTCGCGTTGCTCGATTGCGCGCAGAGGAAGCGCGTTGATGTCGACGAGCAACGGCGGATCCTCGACGCGATCCTTCATGAGATCGAGTATCGTGGTGCCGCCTGCGATGAACCTCGCCCGCGCGTCGGAGGCGATGGCCGTGAGTGCGGACGAAGGGCTCTCGACGGCTGTGTAACGGAAATCGTTCACGCGAGGTTCTTTCCCGCAAACCAGTCGTCAGCCCCCGCGAAGTGCTAGCGCTTCCCTTCGAAGGCGCCGGTTCCGTTCGGCGTGCCGAGGCCGGCGGGGCCGTTGTATCCGGGAATCGCCTACGGGCGTCCCGTGGTGACGACGTCGATCATCGCGTCGACGACACCCGGATCGAACTGGGAGCCTCTGCAGCGCTTGAGCTCGGCAAGCGCGTGCGCCGGGCTCATCGCAGGCCGATACGGGCGCGACGCGATCATCGCGTTGAACGAATCCGCGACCGCGACGATGCGAACGGTGATCGGAATGCGATGGGACTCCAAACCGTCGGGATAGCCCAAACCGTCGAACCGCTCGTGATGCGAGCGCACGATCGAGCAGAACTGCCGGAGCGACGGCGTCTCGCGAATCGCGCGCTCACCGGCAAGAACGTGCTCGCGCATGAGATCCCATTCCTCGTCGCTCAGGCAGCGAGGCGCCGTGAGAATCTCTCTTGGAATCGCAGTCTTACCGAAATCGTGGACGAGCCCGCCTCGCGTTACTTTTCTCGCCTCGGGTTTCGTCAAGCCCATCCGCTCGGCAACGCGCCCGCACCATGCCGACACGGCCTGCGCGTGATCCGCCGTCATCGGGTCGAGCGCGCGAAGCTCGCCGACGACGCTCGCTAGCGCGACGTCGATCTCTTCGAGCACTCCTGCATGGTCCGCCCCGTCAGCGCTGAGAATGCCGTCCGCGATCGTCGCGATCTCCTGCGCCACCGACCGGAACCGCTCGAGCACGTCCGGCGGCGTTCCAATCGTGTCGAGCGCGTCCGAGACCGCTCGGGGAGCGGCGGTAAAAAGGGAGCGCGCAGGGACCGATTCGGCATGCCGGCGGTACGTAACGTCGACCCAGGTCAAGAACGGCGTCCACGCGCCCTCTTCGAGCGCTTCCGCAACGCGGTCGACGAAACACTCTGCGAACGCACGCGCGAAGACCGAGTTCTTTGCTTCCGGGGCTCCTTCGAGAATCGCGTCGCGCAAGAAGGCGCGGCGCTCGCTGAACAGCAGCGTACCGGACCGCGCGATCGAGCCATCCATGACGTCAGTCTAGCTCGGAACGCGCGCGCGCATCAATCGGATGCGTAGGTCGAAAGTCCCGAGTCGAGCGAGATTTGACCGAAGCTTTACGCGAGCGCCGGAAGGGCTTCGAGGAGCATCGATATCCCGCCCAGGTACTGCGCGCGGAGCGCTGCAAAGGCATCGAGCAGCTCGTCGTGGTTCTTCGCCGACGTCCAGCTTCCGAAGACGGCTTCGACGGCGGCGATGAGTGCATCCATCGCAATGGGAACCTCCGCGCGCATCGCCGAGAGGCTCTGCAGCCGCCGGGCGGCTTCGTCGACGCCGGTCGCGGACGCGGCGGCGAGCACGAGGTACGCGAGCGCTACGATATGTTCTTTCGTTTTCGACGGCGATTGCGCGAGCGTCCAATCCGCCGATTCGATCGCAGCGCGCGCGGCATCGGTGAGGCCTGCGGCCGCCGCGTAGAGCGCCGCCTCGGCAAAGCGCAGAGCGCGCCGGTCGGCCGAGATCTGCGACTCCCCGCTTTCGGCGACGATGCGATACGCCCGCGCGAAGTCGCCGTTCCATGCGCATCGTAGCGCTTGCGCCGGCACGAGTGCCTCGCTCGTCTGTTCGGCGCTCTGCACCACGTCGATGGCGCTCAGCGCCCGCTCGCGTTCGCGCGCTCGGCTGAGGTTGCCCGCCTCCATCTCGATATAGAGCGCCCCCATGATCGCCCACGTGCGGATGTGCGCGTCGCCCGACTTTGCGGCGAACGATTCTGCCAGCTCCACGTAGCGCAGGGCACTTCGTGGGTCGCACTCTATGTAGTACGCGAGCTCGTACAGGAGGCTGTAGCCGCGAGCGGCGATGTCGTCGTCTTCGCACCGTCGCGCCGACTCGATCGCCTCGTGGGCGAAGGTCTTGGCGTCGGTAAGCTCGCCCGCGCGCAACGCAACGTACCCGATCTGATAGAGCGTGCGCGCGCGCTGCGCGCACTCCGCATCACCGGCAAGGATGTCGCGCGCGCGATACGCACGACGGTACGCATCCGGCATGCGATCGGCAAGCACGTAGGCCGTCGCGAGCGTCGCGTTCAGAGCGGCCGAAAGCGACGACCCTTGATCGGCAAAGCGCTCGAGCCGGGGGATGCACTCGACGCGCCCGCGCCGTAGCAAGGCAAGCGACGAGCGGTAGGCGAGCGCCGCTTTGGACTCCAGGTCCCCGACGCGCTCGATGGCAAGGTTGAACCAGGCCTCGGCGGCGTCGTGATGACCCACGCGCGAAGCGAGCACCGCATTCGCCGCAACGACCGCGACCGGCCCGATCGCTGCGTCGCGCGCGATGCTATCCAAGCACGCTTCAATTGCAGCGCGTTGCTCCATGCCGTCTTATGTTCGGCCAATTCCATGCTGCGAAATGTGCGCTTTACACGATTTGAACCGGGTGACGCTCTCAGCGCTCTCACAGTAGCCCTCAATGGCCAGTTAATGATCTCGCGGGCCGATTCGAAGCGGCGCCCCGTTTCCTATGTGCAGCCCGCTCTTTTCGGGTCGCAACAGAACGGAGAAGCACCATGCTCGTCAACTTCATCAAACCGGTCGCCGCCAAGCTCGTCCTCGCGAGCGGCGTCCTCGCTGCCGCGCTCGTCGCGATGCCGCGTCCCGCCTCGGCGGATACGACGTCGACCATTGCGATCGCAGCCGCCGCCGCCCTGATCGTCGGGGCGATCGCCTACGACAACAGCGGACGCCCATACTACGAACGCGACAACCGTCGCTGGTACGTCTCGCGCGAGGCTGCCAACTACTACCGCTACCACCGGTTTCCGCAGCGCTACGGCAGCTGGAACCGCGGCGGCGGTCGCCAATACGGCCAGGGCCGATACGGCCAGAGCCGATACGGCCAGGGCCGATACGGCCAGAGCCAATACGGCAGGGGCCGGTACGGCCAGATTCGCCGTGGCGGATCGCGTAACTCCTACGGCTCGACGTACAGACCACCGCACAACGGCATCCGTTAGCGCAACGTAGCGACCAGAAAGGGCTCGCGTGCTTCGGTACGCGGGTCCTTCTCTCTCAGGCGCCTATGCGCGTTGGCTGATATGCTCTCGCAGCGCAACGAGCATATCTATTTCGCGCTCGGAGTCGCGACCTTACGTCCTAGCGGCGCGCGAGCAAGTTCACGCTGAAGCGCTGCGCGCCGTCGGTCCAGGCGTCATCCACGCTAAAGCCGCTGTCTTGCGCCATCGAGCGTATCTCGTCCGCATCGTACTTGTACGATGATTCCGTGTGAATGCGCTCGCCGCGGGCAAAATCGACGTGCATGCCGAGCGCCGCGATCCCAACGCGTTGATCGGTCGTCGACTCCTGGAAGGAATCGACGCATGCGCGCCGCTCGTCGTACGCGACGAGAAAGCGAAACGCTTGGAGATCGAACGCGCCGCCCAGCTCGCGATTGATGCGGGCAAGGACGTTGCGATTGAACGCCGCGGTGACCCCGCACGGATCGTTATAGGCGAGCTCCAGTTCTTGGCGAGACTTCTTCAAATCGACGCCGAGCAGCAGTGCGTCCCCGGGACGCAGCGCCGTGGCGATGCTCTGCAGAAGCCCAACCGCTTCGCGGCGCTCGTAGTTTCCGATGCTCGAACCGAGAAACATCACCATCACGCGCGCGTCGCCGCGCAGCCGGCGCGCGAGCAAAGCGCGGCGGTAGTCGCCGCAGTGCGCGGCTACGATAAGACGGTCGTACTCGACGACGAGGCGCTCGGCCAGCGCCTGTAACGCCGCCGCGGAGATGTCGATCGGATGGTAGCGTACGATCTGCTGCCGGCGCAGCGCCGCCTCGATGACGATACGCGACTTGCTCCCGTCTCCTGGCCCCAGCTCGACGATCTCGGCATCCCCGACGCGCTCCAGAATCACGCCCGCGTAGCGTTCGAGAATCGCGCGCTCGGCGCGCGTGAGATAGTACTCCGGCAACAGCGTGATGGCTTCATACAACGCAGATCCGATCGCATCGTACAGGTGGCGCGCCGGAAGGCACTTGGGTGACGACGTGAGGCCCGCGCGCACGTCTTCCGCAAAGCTGCCGCTCGTGGAGCCGGCCTCCTCTTGGTCGATCGTGAGTCGGCTCAGGAATGCAGCCTCGCCAGCGGTCATGAGCGGCCGTTTTCGCCGGACCCGGGGAATGTCTCTTCCTGACCGGTTGCGAAGGGGCGGGGGCGATGATTTCGGGGCTTACGCGGGAGCGCGCGATACTGCAGGGCGCCTACGAGGAGAACCGGCAGCGTACCGAGCTGATTTTCGATCTGCTCGATCCGCAGGCGTACTACGAGCGGCCGATTCCGCTGCGTCACCCGTTCCTATTCTACGAAGGCCACATTCCGGGATTTAGCTTCTTGACGCTCGTGCGGCGAGCGCTCGGCAGCGCACCGATCGACGAGGACCTAGAGCGCCTCTTCCAGCGAGGCATCGATCCCGGCAATCCTTCCGAGGCCGCCGCTGTCGCACCGACCGAATGGCCGCAGCGCGAAGCCGTTCGCGCCTTCGCGCGTGCTTGCGATGCGCGCGTGCGGGATGCGCTCGCTCGCGCGCGCATCGACGATGACGACAACCCGCGTCTGGTTCGAGCGCAAAGCGCCTACAACATCATCGAGCACGAACAGATGCACCACGAGACGCTGCTCTACATGATTCACCAGTTGCCGCGCGAGAGCAAGCGCGTTCTTCCAAGCGAGCACCGCGACGCCGTTCCTCCCCCGTACCGCCGGGTAGAGATTCCGGCGGGCACGGCGACGCTCGGCGCGCCCCGTGAGGCGATTGCGTTTGGCTGGGACAATGAGTTCGGCGAAACGACGGTTCGCGTCGGTGCTTTCGAAATCGAAGCAGACAACGTTACGAACGGCGACTACCTCGCCTTCGTTGAAGCGGGCGGCGAGACGCCCCCATTCTGGCGGCGCTCCGGCGAACGGTGGCAGCTCGCAACGCTCTTCGATCGGCTGCCGCTCCCCATTTCGTGGCCCGTCTTCGTAACGCAGCGGCAAGCCGACGCGTACGCGCGGTGGAAGGGTCTGCGCTTGCCGACCGAAGCCGAGTACCATCGCGCCGCTTTCGGGACGCCAGAAGGCGAGGAGCGTGCGTACCCGTGGGGCGACGCGCCGCCCGACGCCGCGCGTGGAAACTTCGGATTCGAACGGTTCGATCCGGTGCCCGCCGGCTCGTATCCGGCGGGCGCGAGCGCGTGGGGCGTCAACGACCTCGTCGGAAACGGATGGGAATGGACGAGCACGCCGTTCGGCCCGCTGCCGGGCTTTGCGCCGATGGCGTCCTACCCGCAATACTCCGTCGATTTCTTCGACGGAGCGCACTACGTGCTGAAAGGCGCTTCTCCGGTCACGCATTCGCGCTTGGTTCGCCGCAGCTTCCGCAACTGGTTCCGCGCCGACTATCCATACGTGTATGCTACGTTCCGCTGCGTGACCTAGTGCAAGTACTAGCCTAGTGCGTGATAGCTGCCGTCGTGATAGACGAGCGGCGGAAGCTCCGTATGGTGGGCTTCCTCTACCGCGCCGATGAAAATGGTGTGCGTCGCGACGTCGAACGCCTCCGTTGCGATGCAGACGAACGCCGCGGCCGTTCCGGCGATGATCGGCACCTCGGCAGCATGGAGCTCGTGCGCGACCCCGTCGAATTGATTCTCGATCCCGGCCGCAAAGCGACGCGCGATCTCTTCCTGACCGCGTGCCAAGACGTTCACGGCAAACCGCCCGCTCTTGCGAATGAAGGGATGGGTCCTCGTCGCTCGACTCACCACGACGAGCAGCGTGGGAGGATCCGCGCTGACGCTTGTCATTGCCGTGGCGGTCATCCCGTGGATCCTTCCTTCGTGCGCCGCCGTGATCACCGCGACGCTCGCGGCCGTGCGACGCATGGCCTCGCGATACGACTGCGGGTCCGCCTGCCTGCCGGCGCTCATGCGGATATGCGAATCGGTGCGTTCGAGACCGCGCGACCGCTGCGCTCGAGGCCGAAGCGAGCGACGCGTGCGAGATCGATGACGCGCATAGCGCTGCGTCGCGGGGCGCCGCGGCGCAGCGCGTCCTGCCTAGCCTCCTCGCCGGCCTTGCCGGCGTACGCATCGAGCAGCGCCGCGTAGCCGTAGAGATCGCTGCCGGAGGGGCGCGGCGCACCGGCCCTGCGCGGCTCCGCGCACGGCATCCACGGTACGCACAGCCCGATCGCACCGTGCGTTTTCAGATGCACGCTGCCGCTCTCGCACGCGACCTCGACGCTCGGCGCGAACGCGGCGCCGTCGCAGTTCCACGCCAGGCTCGCCGCGATGCGAAAGCGCCTGTCGAAGCGATGCCACGGAGCAATAGCGTCGACGACCGGGTGGCCGTACGAACGGATGGCCTCGAGGACGTCCTCCAATACGGCCTCGCCGAGGGGATCGCTCGGGCCGCGGTGGACGACGATCGCGCTCACCTCGCCGCGCTCGGTGCGTGCGATGGACGAGAGCGCCGACGACCACCTCCGGTAGAACGCGATCTCGTTTGCCTCTTCCCAAGTAAACCTGCCGGTCGTCGCGCCCTCGTAATGGGCGAAGCGGGACTCGGCAACGTACCGAGTGACGAGGCCCTCGGAACGCGCGCGCATGCAGAGATCGGTGTCCTCGAATCCGTTGCGATAGAGCGGATCGAATCCACCGCCCGCGAGGAACCAATCCCTACGCACCGCAATTGCCGCTCCTGGAACGACGATCGCGTCGCGCGACGTTCGGACGGCGTCGAGCGTCGCCGGTAAATTCCGATATGACAGAAACCAGTGCGCGTTCGGAAGCAATACGCATCCCGCTCCCTGCGTCACGCCGTCTTCGTAGAAGAGCGCGGCGCCTGCGATGGCCACCTCGGGACGCGAGAACGCAGCGACCAGCGGCGGCAAGGCGTCGCCCAGCGGCCATGCGTCGTTGTTCAAGAAGAGCACGATCGGCGCTTGCGCGATACGCGCGCCGGCAGTAGTTGCGCCGCCGAAGTTGGCATTGACGTCGAGCCGCATGCGACGCACCCAATCGTAGCTCGCAAGCTCGAGTGGAGTCTCGTCGCTCGATGCGTCGTCGACGACGATGGTTTCGAAGCGCACCGCCGACGACGACCGCAGAGCGTCCAAGGCCCCGAGGCACCGGCGGGTGAGCCACCAATTATTGTGGGCGGGAATCACGACGCTGAGATCGGGCGGCATGCCGATCAGTGCACCATCCAACGCGGATGCTCGAGCGTCCACCGTACGACGTGCGAAAGAGAGTCCCACAGCGGTACGGGCGGTGTCCAGCCGAGCTCTTGCAGGCGCCGTCCGTCCATGGCGTACCGCAAATCATGCCCGGGTCGCGTCGAGTGAAAGTCGACGGCCTCCCAGACGAGCGGCTTGCCCGCAAACGCGGCGATGCGCTCGGCCATCGTGAGGTTGTCGACCTCCTGCTCTCCAATGACGTGGAAGCGCTGCGGAAAGACGCCTGCACCACGACCGCTTGGATCGTAGCGCACCGTCGCCTCGAGCGGCGCTCCCTCGATTCGCGCGTCGCGAACCAAGAAGAGCATCGCGTCGGCGAGATTGCGCGCATGCAAGTAGCAGCGGCGGCCGATCTGCGCTCGCTCGACGCGCTCGGTATCTTCGGCGCGCAACGGTGCGCTGCCGAGCTCGCGTACGATGGCACTCGAGCAATGCACCGGAACGGGTTTGCCGTCGATCACGCTTGCGATAACCTTCGGGATGAACTTCTCCGGGTGCTGACGCTCGCCGATGAGGTTCATGCCGTTGACGATGACCAACGGAACGTCGTAGGTGCGCCAATACGATATTGCAATCGCTTCCTGCGCTGCCTTCGACGCGCTGTATGGGTTGCTCGGTAGAATCGGGTCCCATTCGATCGACGGCCGGCCGAGCGGAACCGGCCCGTACACTTCGTCGGTCGAGAGCAGAACGAACACCTTCGGCTCGAGGGTCCGCGCGAGCTCGAGCGCGTTCAACGCGACGTCGACGTTGTTGCGCACGAACGGCACCGGCTCCGCAATCGAGCGGTCGACGTGGCTCTCCGACGCGATCTGCAGAATGACATCGACGTCACCGTGCTCGCGAATCGCACTGATCCCGTACTGGCTCCACGGCGTCGTGAGATCGTGCGTCAAGACGGAGACGCGCCCGTGCGAGCCCGGCCTTCCTTCGAGCACTTCCGTGATGCGCTCCGACGTTCCACGATGCCTGAACGAGTCGGTCAGCGTTAGATACGCATCCGTGTTGACGAGGAAGTGCTCGAGTACGTGATGACCGACGAACCCGCCGGCGCCGGTGAGGAGGACATGCATGCAGACGGAGATACCGCCCCGCTCGAGGAAGAGCCTGCGCGGTGGAGGCACTCGCCTACGCGCGCGCACACGGCCTGCACGCACTCGTGGTGGCGCGCGGCGAGCAGATCGAACTCGAGACGTACGCGGACGGATACACCGTTGCGCAGGCGCATCCGCTGTATAGTGGGACGAAGAGCTTTTGGGGTGTTGCCGCGCTCGTCGCGCAGCGCGAAGGAATACTCACGCTCGACGAGCTCGTCTCTCGGACGTTCTCCGCATGGGCGAGCGACGAGCGAAAGAGCGCGGTCACGTTGCGGATGCTCCTGCGCCTGACGGCGGGTTTCGGATTCGGCGGCTTAGGCAATGCCGTTCCGACGTACGACGCGGCGCTCGCGGCGCCGTTGAAGAACGCGCCCGATACCCGCTTCACCTACGGCGGTATCGCATTGCAAGTCTTTGGCGGGGTGCTCGCCCGCAAGCTCGGGCCGCTCGGCTTCACCCCACTCGGCTATCTCCGCGAGCGTGTGCTCGGCCCCGCAGGCGTCACCGTCGCGTCGTGGCGCACGCTCGCGGACGGCACGCATCCCCTTCCGACCGGAGCGCAGCTGACGGCACGCGACTGGCTCGCTTACGGGCGCTGGGTGCTCGCGCACCGCGACGATCTCGCCGCGTGCTTCAAGGGTTCGAATGCAAATCCGCGATACGGCTTGTGCTGGTGGCTCGGAGCCAAGGGAGCTCCGGACGATCTCGCCTACGCCAGCGGTGCGGGCGGACAGGCGCTCTACATCGTCGCATCGCAGAATCTCGCCGCCGTGCACTTCGGCCGCAACGGCTCCTACCGGCACGACGCGTTCCTGCGCCGTCTCTTTGCCTCGTGAACCGCTGCAGCAGATCGCGTTAGATCACGGCGATACCGGCGTCGCTCCCGCGACCGGTTGCGCTCCGGCGCTGCGGAGCGCAGCGGAGAGCGCGCCCAGCGATCGCACGTATGCGTCGTAGCGAGCCATCGCCGCGCGGTACTCGACGTCGAAGCGGCGTGCGTACGAGAGGAGTGCCGGCGTCGGCGGCGGTTGTGACGGCCCGAATCCCGCGCGTGGGACGTCTTCCTTCAAGGCGCCCGGCCGTTGAATGGAGTCTTCGTCGTTGTGGTAATCGGCGGTGAACGCATGGAAGATCGCGCGATCCTCGTGCAACGCCGCCGTTACCCGCGCCGCGAGCGCGGCGTTCTTCGCAACGAGTGCGGCATACGAGGCCTCTAACGAGCGTTGCTGCGCCGCGAGGCGATCGATCACCGTGTTGATCTTGCCGGAGACCGTACCGTATCTGCGAGCGAACGCATAGCCTGCGCGCAGTTGCGCGAGCGTGTACGGGTGATGCGGATCGGCACGCACGACGAACGCTTGCGAATACGTCCGGCCGTTCAGCGTGATGCGCGCGACGTACCGGCCGGGCAGTACCAACGCTCCGACGGGGGAGCCGCGGAACTCCTTTGCGCAGACCGTGCACAGCGGCGGCCCGTCCTCGCGGAAATTCCACACGACACGGTTGATGCCCGCATCGTTCGTGACGCCGGGTCCCGCCCCCGGTCCCGCGTACGGGTTGAACGGGGCCGCCTTCGCGGGCTTGCGCTGGGGCAGAATGTGCCGGATCACGTGTCCGGCGCCGTCCAGGATCTCCATCGACGGGGCGTGCGGCTGCGGCGCGGCTTGATAGAAGTCGACGATCGCTCCGGAAGGCGGATTCGCACCACGAAAGTCCGTGTAAGCCCCCTCGTCGCCGCTCGACTCGAAGGCGTATTCGTACGCGACGCGCGGCGCGAAGAGCATGGCGCCCGCGCGCTGCGCCTGAGGCAGCCCCTGCAGCGAGCCGATGTCGTCGAGGATCCAGAGATCGCGCCCGTGCGTCGCGATGGCAAGATCGTTGAACTCCGGCTGCTCGCGGATATCACGGATCGAGACCGTCGGAATGTTCAGGTTGAACGGCGACCACACGGTGCCGCGGTCGTACGAGATCCACAACCCCGTCTCGGTTCCGGCAAAGAGTAGATCGGGGTTTCGGTCGTCGGGGCGAATCGTGCGCGCCCAGACACCGCCCGGCAGACCGTTCGTGATCTTCGTCCACGTGCGGCCGTAATCGTGGGTCACGAAAAGATACGGGCGATAGTTGCCGGAGCGATGGCAATCTTCGTTCGCGTATGCCGTACGCGCCGAAAACGGCGATGGTGCGATCGTCTCGACGCGGCAGTACGGGGGTACGCCCGCGATCGTGTGCTTGGCCCAATGCGCGCCGCCATCGGTCGTCACGGCGATGACGCCGTCGTCCGCGCCCGTCCAGATCTCCCCGCGCCGCGCGGGCGAGCCTTCGATGTCGAGCAGCGTGTCGGAGTATTCCGCGCTGGAGACGTCGAGCGTGATCGGTCCGCCGGCAGGTTGCTGGTGCGCTTTGTCGTTCAGCGTGAGATCGGGGCTGATCGGCATCCAGTGGACGCCGCGATCCATCGTTTGGAAGACGACGTTCGCGCCCAGCCAGGCAACGTGTCCGTTCCACGGAGCAAATGCAATCGGCGCGTCCCAGTTGAAACGATAACGCGCGTCGTACAGCGCGAAGGCATTGCGCGAGAAATCGTAGTACGGAACGACGAAGCGGCTCGTGCGCGCGTGCGTGTCGTAATCCACGATCCGCCCGGTTTCCAAGTCGGCGAGCACGTGCGAAGGATCGCTCGGATCGGGCACTGCCCACTCACCGTCGCCGCCGATCACGTCCTGCCAATCCGCGTTCGCGATCCCTCCCGGACTCTGTGAGTTCTCCGGCGCGCAGAAGCCGTTGTTGTCCTGCAGCGGCGCGCAGACCCAGTACGGGTTCTGGTGGAGGGAGAGACCGACGTGATAGACCTCGCCGATCGGAATGTTGCGCGAGAACGACCAGTGCGCGCCACCATCGAGCGTGATCGCGTACCCTCCGTCCTCACCTACGATGATGCGATTGGGATCGTTCGGGGCGATCCAAATCGCATGATAGTCGACGTGGACGCCTTGCGCGATCGCAGCGAACTTCTTGCCGCCGTCCTTCGACAGCGCGAGCATCATCGAAACCGCGTAGACGCGGTTCTCATCCCGCGGGTCGACGGCCAAATGCGTGAAGTAGAAGGGGCGCTGGTCGACCAGCGTGTCGTTCGAAACCATGGTCCAGTTCTGGCCGCCGTCGTCGCTGCGCCAGAGGATGCCGCCCTTGGCTTCGATGATGGCATAGACGCGCTTGCTGTCGCTCGGCGCAATGGCAACGGCGCTGCGCCCCGTCAAGCCGCTCGGCAAACCGTGGCCGGCGAGGCGCGTCCACGTCTTCCCTCCGTCGGTCGAGCGCCAGATGCCGTCGTCCGGCCCACCGGAGTGAAACGTCCACGGCAGGCGGCGGAACTGCCACATGCTCGCATAGATCACGGACGGATCGTTCGGATCCATCGCGAGCTCGGCGGCGCCGGTCTGCGGGCCGACGTAGAGGGTCTTGCTCCACGTCTTGCCGCCGTCCTCGGTCACGTAGACGCCGCGGGCCTCGCTATTGCGAAACGGATCGCCAAAGGCCCCGACGACGACGTGCAGCGGATCGTGCGGATCGACGAGGATGCGCGAAATGCTCCACGTGTCGCGCAGCCCGACGTTCGTCCACGTCTTACCGCCGTCCGTCGTCTTGTAGACGCCGTCGCCGAACGTGACGTCGTTGCGCGGATTCGCTTCACCCGTGCCGACCCAAACCACGTTCTCGTTCGTCGGATCGATCGTGACCGCGCCGATGGCAGCAACGGGCTCCTTTTCGAAGACCGCCGTCCACGTGGCTCCGCCGTTGACCGTCTTCCAAACGCCGCCGCCCGCGGAGCCGATGTAATAGAGGTTAGGATCGCTCGCCGTGCCGGCAACCGCTGCGACGCGGCCTCCGCCGGAGGCCGGCCCGACCGAGCGCCACGTGAGATGCGCGTACGGCGTTCCCGCAGCGATTGCCGCCGTCGCGCCGAGCGCCGCGGTGACGAGCGCTGCGAGTCGGGCGAAGTGCATCAATGGACCTCCTTGACGCTCGTGGGCACCGTGGGGAGACCGGCAGCCTTCAGCGACGCGTTGAGCGTGGCGAGGGACCGCACGTAGGCGTTGTAACCGGACACGCCGTGCGCGTATTCGCCTTCGGCCCGATGGACGTACGACGTCGTCGGTTGCGTGACGAGACCGAGCGCGGTGAAGAAGGCGGTTTCGAGGTCCTCACGCAGCTTGCCGGGCCGCTGAATGCTGTCCTCCGCGTTCTGATAGTTCGCGGTCAGCTCGTTGAAGATCGCGTCGTGGGCATTTTGCGCCGCAACGATCTGTGCTGCGAGCGCGGCATTGTTTGCCTTTTGCGCCTTCGTCAAGTCGTCCGCGAGCGTCTTCTTCACCGTATCGAGAGCGTTCAGCATCACGTCGACGTTGGAGAAGAGCGCCTGAATGTGCCGGCCGAGCGCGTACGTCTGCTCGTACTCCGCCTGCGTGAAATGCGACCGCGGATCCGGCTTGACCGCGAAGTGCTGGAGATACGTGTGCGTCCCGAGCGTCATGCGTACGGCGTAGGTCCCCGGAGGAACGCCGACGATCGAGTCGGGACCTTGGAACATCTTCGGCGCGCCGGTGTATTTGACGGGG
Organism: Candidatus Dormiibacterota bacterium; assembly: GCA_035532035.1. Taxonomy (NCBI): domain Bacteria; kingdom Bacillati; phylum Candidatus Dormiibacterota; species Candidatus Dormiibacterota bacterium. Next base: position 24,966 of record DATKRS010000023.1, on the reverse strand, counting down.
CCGTCGATCGTGAAGTCCCACACGTAGCGATTCAATCCCGCTTTGTTCTCGACGTACGGCACCTGCTTGCCCCCGACTGCGTGCGTGCCGGAGATCGTACGGATGACGTGGCCGCGCGCGTCGAGGATCTCGATCTTCGGCGCGCTCTTTTGCGGCGCCGATTGATAGAAGGAGATCATCACGCCGTAGGGCGGGTTGTCGGCGGCGTAGCGCGTGTACGTGCCTTCGTCGTTCTCGTGCAACGTGTACTCGTACGCCGTGCGCGGCTGGAAGAGATACGTCCCACGCGCAATAGCCGTTTGCAGCTCTTGGATCGGGCGCATGTCGTCCATGACATACACGGAGCGGCCGTGCGTCGCGAGCACGAGGTCGTCGAACTGCGGCTGCATGCGAATGTCGTGCACGGAGACGTGCGGCATATTGTTGAGGAACGAATGCCAGGTCGTACCGCCGTCATATGAGAGATAGATCCCGAGCTCGGTGCCGAGGTAGACGACGTTCGGATTCTTGATGTCGGGCCTGATCGAGCGCGCCCACTCGGTGCGCGGGATCCCGCCGGCAATCGACGTCCAGTGCCGGCCGTAGTCGCGCGTCACCCACGCGTACGGCGCGTCGTCGCCCGTGTAGTGGTCGTCTTCGATCGCGTAGACGGTTCCATCGCGCAGCGTCGAAGGCGCCACCGTCGCGAAGCGGCCGTACGCCGGAGCGCCGGGCGGCGTCACGTTGTGCCACTGTTTGCCGCCATCGAGCGTCATCTGCACGTACCCGTCGTCCGTACCCACCCAGATCTCGCCGCGGCGCAGCGTCGACCCCTCGATGTCGAGTATCGTATCGCTGTATTCGGCTCCCGAAACGTCGTGCGTAACCGGTCCGCCCGCGGGTTGCTGATGCGCCTTGTCGTTGCGCGTCAGATCGGGACTGATTACCGTCCAGCTCTTTCCGCGGTCGGTTGTCTGAAAGATGACGTTGCCGCCGTACCATCCGACGTGCGGATCCCACGGCGCAAACGCAATCGGCGACTCCCAGTTGAAGCGGTACCGGCTGGTTGCGAGATCGAAGCTCTCGCCACCGAGCTGGTCGTAGGGATCGGCGAACCAGCCGTCTTGCGTCACCCGGTTGTAAATCTGCAGGGCGCCGTCCTCGCTATCCGACCAGATCCAGTTCGGATCGCTTGGATCGACGAGCGACCACTCTCCGTCCCCGCCGGCCGTTACAATCCAGTGCTTGTTGAGGATGCCTGCAGGATCGAGCGAGTTCGAGGGGCCGCACCACGCGTTGTTGTCCTGCAGACCCGCGCAGACGGTGTACGGATTGCCGCTGTCGAGCCCAATGCGATAGATTTGGGCAATCGGCATGTTGAGCGAGGACGACCAGTTCTGCCCGCCGTCGAGCGTGAGCGCGTAGCCGCCGTCTTCGCCGACGATGATGCGCTGCGGATTATCCGGTGCGATCCAAATGGCGTGATAATCCACGTGCACCGCTTGCGCGATCGGATGGAACGTCTTTCCACCGTCCTTGGAGAGCGCGAGCATCATCGAGACCGCGTAGACGCGATCGGGATTCTTCGGATCGACCGCGATGTGCGAGAAGTAGAACGGGCGTTGGTCGACGAGGGTGTCGTTCGAAACCATCTTCCACGTTGCACCTGCATCGTCCGAACGCCAGAGGATCCCCGCGCTCGACTCGATGAGCGCGTAGACGCGGTTTCCGTCGCTCGGCGCGACGGCGAGACCGATCCGCCCCGTTACGCCGGCCGGCAGACCGTGCCCGGTCAGCTTCGTCCACGTGCGCCCGCCATCGGTCGATTTGTAGAGGCCGTCTTGTGGGCCGCCGCTCGTGAACGTCCACGGGCGCCTCCGGAACTGCCAAATGCCGGCGTAGATCACGTTGGGATTCTGCACGTCCATGGCGAGGTCCGACGCGCCGCTCTGCGGGCCGACGTAAAGCGTCTGCTGCCACGTCTTGCCCCCATCCCACGTCACGTAGACGCCGCGGTCGTGGGAGTCCGCGAAGAGATTGCCGAGGGCACCTACGATGACGTGGCGAGAATCGTGAGGATCGACGAGAATGCGCGAGATTTGCTTCGTATCGCGCAGCCCCATGTTCGTCCATGTCCCACCGCCGTCGGTGCTCTTGTAGACGCCGTCTCCGTAGCTCACGTCGTTACGCGGATTGGATTCGCCCGTTCCGACCCAAACCGTGCGATCGTCGTTCGGATCGATCGTTACCGCGCCGATCGCCGCGATCGGCTCCTTGTCGAAGACCGGATCCCACGTCTCGCCCGCGTTCGCGCTCTTCCAAACGCCGCCGCCGGCCGTTCCAACGTAGTAGAGATTGGGATCCTGATCGGTTCCAGCGACGGCGGCGATTCGTCCCCCGCCGGCTGCGGGCCCCATCTCTCGCCAGCTCGCGTTACCCCACGCAGGCCCCGGGGTCGGCGTCGGTGACGCGGTGGGCGTCGGGCTGGCGTGCGGGCTCGGCGCGGCGGGCCTCATCGAAGGCGCGGGCGACGGAGGCGCTGCGGCGTTCGCCGCCGCCGGCGACGAACAAAGGAAGGCGGCCGCACAAACTGCGACGGCAAACAAGCGATGCATCCAAGTCTCTCCTTGCGAAGCCGGTGCAATGTGCGCGCACAAACTCCTGCGTGCGCGTCATCAGAGTATGCTCAAATGCTTACGACGGACGCCTCCGCCGGTTTCACCGAGCGGCGCGCGATTCGAAACGCGGCACGTTGACGTGAACGGCGTACCACTGCCCCCACGCGATGAGCCCGCACATTACGAGGAAGAGAAAGCCCATTACGAACCCCCAGCCCCTCCGGGTCATACCGGGGAGGAGGGCCCGGGAGGGAGCCGAACGGGGGCGACGATGCGTAGCAGCATTGGGACGTTCCTCATTGGAGCGGCGTTCGTCTCTTGCGTCCTCGGCGCCGGAGCGCCTGCCGCCGCGGCGACCAGAAGCCTGCCGGCGACCCCGAAGGTCGTTTCGATCTATGCAAAGGTCCTACGTGGTATCAACCCCCAGATGCCGGCCTGGTTGAGCCGCGAGCTCGCACACCATCTTCTCATCAACGCGGCCCGCTGGCACATCGACGCCAACATGCTGGCAGCGGTCGTCACCGTGGAGTCCCGGTGGCACACGCACGCCGTCTCCGGTGCCGGAGCCATGGGGCTCGGGCAGCTCATGCCCGGCACGGCTGCCACGCTGAACGTAAACCCGCGCAACCCGGAACAAAACCTCGCCGGTGCAGCGCGCTACCTCAGTGGCCTCGTGCAGCGCTTCGCGCACAAGGCAAACCGCTACGCGCTGACGTTTGCCGCGTACAATGCAGGCCCGCAAGCCGTTGCGGAGTTTGGCGGAGTTCCGCCGTACTCCGAAACGCAAACCTACGTCGAGCGCGTCCTGGACACGTGGCACCACTTCCAGCGCACCGTGCTCATTCCGCGCAGCGCGCTGCTCGGCGCGCTCGCGCCCGCATGGACGCAGGCCCACGGCGCCGACGTCGACTACTGGCTAAAAACGCGCTAGTACTCGGAGCTTCTCCTTCTCCTTGTGGGCGTTGGCGACGGCGATCGTTCCGTCGTGAGACCACAGCGGATATCGGCAGACGTTCTGCCACGCCAGTCCGTGAGTTCTGCTATCAGCTCGTCAATGCGTTCCGATGGATTCCTTATCGATCTCATCGCCGATCGCGCTGCGCTTGCGCAGTCGATCATCGAGTGTGCGCGAAAAGCTCCGTCCTAGCTCCTCTCGTCTTGCATCCGTAAGAGTCCGCTGCACGCCTGGGCGAGCGTCAACGCCGAGCCGACGCGCAGCATGCGCATTCCGGCGTTGCGCGCAGCCTCCACGTCGACGTCTGTATCGCCGATGAAGACGCATGCCGACGGCTCGACGCCGAACGCGTCCGCGGCGTCGAGAAGAAGCTTCGGCTTGGGCTTGCGGCATGCGCAATCGTCTTCGGGCGCATGCGGGCAGACGAACCATCCGTCGAAATTGCCGAGCATCTCCTCGATGCGGGCGTTCACGGCTTCCATCTGCGCGTAGGTGATCGTACCGCGCCCGATGCCGCTTTGATTGCTCACGATGCCGAGCTTCAACTCGGCGGCACGAAGCCGGTCGAGGCACTTGCGCGCACCGTCGACAGGAACGACCGCGCCGGGGTCGCCGTTATACGGCACGTCGACGACGAGCGTCCCGTCACGGTCGAAGAGCACGGCCTGCAACGGTTGCAAAACGTATCGTCAGGCGAGAGGCACGTAGACTTCGGCGCCCTTTTCCACGAACTCGCGGGATTTCTCCGCCATCCCCGATCGCGCGTACTCTCGCACTTCCTGCGTAATCTTCATCGAGCAGAAGTGCGGACCGCACATCGAGCAGAAGTGCGCGACCTTCGCGCCGGGCGCGGGAAGCGTCTCGTCGTGAAAGTCGCGGGCGGTTTCCGGGTCGAGCGAGAGCTCGAACTGATCCTCCCAACGGAACTCGAAGCGCGCCTTCGAGAGCACGTCGTCCCAGTGGTGCGCGCCGGGGTGGCCCTTCGCGATGTCCGCTGCATGAGCGGCGATCTTATACGCAATCACGCCGTCCTTCACGTCTTTCTTGTTGGGCAAGCCGAGATGTTCTTTGGGCGTCACGTAGCAGAGCATCGCCGTGCCGTACCAGCCGATCATCGCCGCGCCGATGGCGCTCGTGATGTGATCGTAGCCCGGGGCGACGTCAGTAACGAGAGGCCCGAGCGTGTAGAACGGTGCCTCGTCGCAGACGGCGAGCTGCTTCTCCATGTTCTCCTTGATGAGATGCATCGGAACGTGCCCGGGCCCTTCGATCATCGTTTGAACGTCGTGCTTCCATGCGATCTTCGTCAGCTCGCCGAGCGTATCGAGCTCCGCGAACTGGGCAGCGTCGTTGGCGTCGGCGGTACAACCAGGACGCAAGCCATCTCCGAGCGAGAAGGCGACGTCGTACGCCTTCATGATCTCGCAGATTTCTTCGAAGTGCGTGTAGAGAAAGTTTTCTTCGTGATGCGCGAGGCACCACTTCGCGAGAATCGAGCCGCCGCGGGAGACGATCCCCGTGATGCGGCTCGCAGTGAGCGGAACGTATCGTAGCAGCACCCCGGCGTGAATGGTAAAATAATCGACGCCCTGCTCGGCCTGCTCGACGAGCGTGTCGCGATACAGCTCCCACGTCAGCGCCTCGGCTTTGCCGTCGACCTTCTCGAGTGCTTGATAGATTGGGACCGTACCGATCGGCACGCTCGAATTACGAATGATCCACTCGCGCGTTTCGTGAATGTTCTTTCCGGTAGAGAGATCCATGACCGTGTCGGCGCCCCAACGCGTCGCCCACGTCATCTTCTCCACTTCCTCCTCGATCGACGACGTGACCGCCGAGTTCCCGATGTTCGCGTTGATCTTGACGAGGAAGGTGCGACCGATGATCATCGGTTCGCTCTCGGGATGGTTGACGTTCGACGGTAGGATCGCACGGCCGCGCGCGATCTCCGCCCGCACGCGTTCCGGTTCGACCCCCTCGCGCAGCGCCACGAACTCCATCTCCGGCGTGATCTCGCCGCGTCGCGCATAATGCATCTGCGTGACGTTCGCGCCGGGTTTCGCGCGCCGCGGAGCGCGCGCGCCGGGGAAGCGCACGGCGGCGAGCTCGGGCATCGCCTCTCGACCCAGACGGTACACGGACGACGCACGCGCCAATGCCTCAGTATCGCCGCGCCCTTCGATCCATTGCTCGCGCAGCCGCGGCAGACCGATCCGAACGTCGGCGTCATATTCCAGGTCCGTGTACGGGCCGCTCGTGTCGTAGAGCACGTGCGTCGTTCCGTCGGTGAGTTCTACGGCACGCATCGGTACGCGCATCCCCTCGCGTCCCTCGAGATAGATCTTGCGCGTGGACGCTCCGGACGTCGTCATCGCCATGGATTCGCTCCTTCCTACGCCGGCATGACCCGGTTCAGGTTCAACGGTCGGCGGTCCCGGCCGCCCTCTCAGCCCGCTCGCGCGGACTCCCGTGCCTTTCAAGAGTACCGTGCCGCACGCGCCCATCCCCCCCCGCTTGAAAGAGGCTCCCAGAGGATCGCTCTACTCGGCAGAAAGGATCACCCCAGAGGCAAGGGTTCCCATCCGCTGGCGGAATGCAGAGCCATTCATGGCGATGCAGCGGTCGGATCCCGATCCACAAGAGACCCAAGAATGGGTAGATGCGATGCGCGGCGTGCTCGCCGCCGAGGGGCCGGAGCGCGCGCGCGAGCTGATCCACCGGATCGTCGACGAGGCGTGGAAGGGCGGCGCGCACGTCTCTATCGGCGTCGAGACGCCCTACGTCAACACGATTCCGCCGGACCAGCAGGCGCCGTTTCCCGGCGACCGAGCGATCGAAGCGCGCTTGCGCCACTACGTGCGCTGGAACGCGCTCGCCATGGTCGTGCGCGCCAACAAGCTGAGCTCGGAGCTCGGTGGGCACGTTGCAACGTTCGCTTCCGCAGCGACGTTGTTCGACATCGGGCAGAGCCACTTTTTCCGCGCGCCGGCCGAGCCTGGTCCGGACGGAACCGATGGTTTCGGCGGCGACATGATCTTCTACCAAGGGCATTCTTCCCCAGGCATCTACGCACGCGCGTTCCTCGAAGGTCGAATCGCTGAAGAGCAGCTCGAGCACTTTCGGCGCGAGGTTGACGGAAAGGGACTCTCTTCGTATCCGCATCCGTGGCTGATGCCCGCGTTCTGGCAGTATCCGACGGTCTCGATGGGCCTCGGCGCAATCATGTCGATCGCGCAGGCGCGCTTCATGCGCTATCTCAACGACCGCGGGCTCATCGCAACGAGCGATCGCAAAGTCTGGGCCTTCCTCGGCGACGGAGAGATGGACGAGCCGGAATCGCTCGGCTCGCTCTCGCTCGCGGGACGCGAGCACCTCGACAACCTCATCTGGGTCGTGAACTGCAATCTGCAGCGCCTCGACGGTCCGGTTCGCGGCAACGGCAAGATCATCCAAGAACTCGAGCGCGTTTTCCGCGGCAACGGCTGGAGAGTGATCAAGGTCATTTGGGGAAGCAACTGGGATCCGCTGCTCGCGGCCGATACGACCGGCCGGCTCGTGCAGCTCATGGACGAGTGCGTCGACGGCGACTATCAGACGTTCAAGTCGCGTAACGGACGATTCGTGCGTGAGAAGTTCTTCGGCCGGTATCCGGAGACGGCGGCGCTGGTCGCCGACTGGAACGACGATCAAATCTGGGCGCTTCAGCGCGGCGGTCACGATCCCGCGAAGATCTACGCTGCGTACCGAGCCGCGTTCGAGCATCGCGGTTCGCCCGTGGTCATCCTCGCTAAGACGATCAAAGGCTACGGAATGGGCGGCGCGGGCGAAGCCCAGAACATCGCCCATCAAGCCAAGAAGATGGGCGTCGACGATCTGCGCGCTTTCCGAGATCGCTTCGACATACCGGTCACCGACGAGCAGATCGAGAGCATTCCATTCTGCCGCCCGCCCGAGGGCAGCGCGGAGATGCACTACCTGCGCGCGCGCATGCACGACCGGGGATCGCTGCCGCAGCGGCGCCGGACGTCGGTCGCGCTGACCGTGCCGGCGCTGAGCGCCTTCGATGCGCAAGTCAAGAGCGGCGCTGAGCGCGAACATTCCACCACGATGGCGTTCGTGCGTATCCTGAGCGCCATCGTACGCGACCCCACGATCGGGCCGCGCGTCGTTCCGATCGTCGCAGACGAATCGCGCACGTTCGGCATGGAGGGTCTCTTCCGGCAGCTCGGGATCTACTCGTCCGTCGGCCAGCTCTATCAGCCGCAAGACGCCGAACAGCTCATGTGGTATCGTGAGGACCGGCTCGGCCAGATTCTGCAGGAGGGCATCAACGAAGCCGGCGCGATCTCGTCGTGGATTGCAGCCGGCACGTCGTACTCCAATCACAACCTCCCGATGATCCCGTTCTACATCTTCTACTCGATGTTCGGATTTCAACGGGTAGGAGATCTCGCGTGGGCGGCAGGCGACAGCCGTACGCGCGGTTTCCTGCTCGGCGGCACGTCGGGCCGAACGACGCTCAACGGTGAGGGCTTGCAGCACGAAGACGGGCAGAGCCACGTCATCGCATCGGTCGTTCCGAACTGCCGCAGCTACGATCCGACGTTCGGCTACGAGGTGGCGGTCATCATCCAAGACGGCCTGCGGCGCATGCTCGCCGAGCAGGAGGACGTGTATTACTACATCACCTTGCTCAACGAGAACTACCACCATCCGGAGATGCCCCAGAACGCGCTCGAAGGGATTCTGCGCGGCATGTATCTGCTGCGCGACGGTGGAGCGGGAAACGAGCCGCGCGTGCAGCTCTTCGGCTCCGGCGCGATCTTGCGCGAAGTGCTCGCCGGCGCGGAGCTGCTCGAGAAAGACTGGAGCGTCCGCAGCGACGTGTGGAGCACGACGAGCTTCAACCTGCTGCAGCGCGACGGCGTGGCCGCGCAGCGGTGGAACATGCTGCATCCGGGCGAGCCACCGAAGCGCTCGTACGTCGAGCAATGCCTGGAAGGGCGCACTGGGCCGGGTATTGCGGCCAGCGATTACGTGCGCACGTTCGCCGAGCAGATTCGCCCGTTCGTCACGTCAGCCGGCTCCGCAACGCGGCGCTACGCGACGCTCGGCACCGACGGGTACGGCCGCAGCGATTACCGCAAGCAGCTTCGCGCCTTCTTCGAAGTGGATCGCCGCTACGTCGCGCTCGCCGCACTGAGCGCGCTCGCTGACGAGGGCGCCGTTTCGCGCGACGCGCCCGCAAAGGCGCTCGTGAAGTACGATATCGATCCCGAAAAACCCAATCCGGTCACGGTGTAGGGCGCATGGCGGAGACGGTCGAGCTGCGCGTTCCCGACATCGGCAACTTCAAAGATGTGCCGGTGATCGAAGTGCTCGTCAAGCCCGGTCAGCGCGTCAAGCAGAACGATTCGCTGATCACGCTCGAGAGCGAAAAGGCGTCGATGGAGATCCCGTCGCCGGCCGAGGGAACGATCGCACAAGTCAACGTCAAAGTCGGCGACTCCGTCTCGCAGGGCACGGTCATTGCGACGATCGCGCCAGCCGCGGCACAAGCGCCGCCTCAGCCGCAAGCAGCGCCTGCGCCACAACCGCAAGCAGCACCTGCGCCACAACCGCAAGCAGCGCCTGCGCCCCAGCCTCAGCCGCCATCGGCGACGCGATCCGGCAACGGCGCAATCGTTCACGCGAGCCCATCGATCCGGCGTTTCGCGCGCGAGCTCGGCGTGGACGTGCACGCGCTCTCCGGAACGGGGCCGCATGGCCGCATCAGCCGCGAGGACGTGCAAGGCTTCGTCAAAGCCGCACTCGCCGGCACCGCGGGCACTGGCGGCATCGGCGCCGGTCTTCCACCATGGCCGGCGGTCGATTTCGCCCGCTACGGGCCAATCGAACGCAAGCCGCTCTCGCGCATTCGGCGCATCGCGGGGCCGAATCTCCATCGCAACTGGCTGCAGATTCCGCACATCACGAACTACGACGAAGCGGACGTGACCGGGCTCGAAAAGTTCCGCGTGAAAATCAACGCGGAACAAGCCAAGAAAAAACGCGCGAAGCTCACGATGCTCGCCTTTCTCGTGCGGGCGTGCGTTGCAGCGCTCAAGGAGTTCCCCGAGTTCAACAGCTCGCTCGACGGCGACCAGCTCGTCTACAAGCACTACTACAACATCGGCTTCGCCGCCGACACGAAGGACGGGCTCGTCGTTCCCGTTCTCAAGAACGCCGACGCAAAGGGGCTGCTCGAGATCGCGGCCGAGGCCGCGGAGCTCGCGACGAAAGCGCGGGAAGGGAAGCTCAACCTGGCCGAAATGAGCGGCGGCTCGTTCACCATCTCGTCGATCGGCGGCATCGGCGGCACGCAGTTCACCCAGATCGTCAATGCCCCCGAGGTCGCGATCCTCGGCGCGACGCGCGCGGCGATGAAACCCGTTTGGAATAAGAAGCGCTTCGTCGCGCGATTGGTCTTACCGATCAGCGTCAGCTACGACCACCGCGTCATCGACGGAGCGAGCGCGGCGCGCTTTCTCGTCTATGTCGCGAACGCGCTCGCCGACTTCCGCCGGGTGATGCTCTAAGCGCTGTAGCGACCGACGCTCACCGGCGAGAGAGGAAGACGTTGTTGCCGTGCGATTGCGCGGTAAGCCGTTGTGGTAATGAGAGGCACGACGCGAGCGCGAGGGTGAAGGGGCTATTCACCCGGCATCGTCCGGCGAGCCTGCGCTCGCGTCTTGACTTTGGAGCACGTCGGCGAACGAAAGGCCGAACTTCGCCATCAGTTCCAAGCGTCCGTTAACGCGGAAGTGGGCGAATATTCTTCTCAGGTGTGCTTTCACGGTACCCACAGCTACGTCCAGTTCGCGCGCGATGCGCTCGTTGTGGTAACCCTTGAGGACGAGACGAAAAACTTCGCTTTCGCGGTGAGTGAGGCCGCGGACGCGGTCTGAGTTGGCGCGCTCTGGAAGCGCTGAAACTGCCGTCACCTGAGCCGGCTGCTCCATTTGTAGCACACCTTCGGGGGGGGGGTATCCCCTCCCCTGCCCCCAATTCCGCCTCGCCGCGGTCGCCTTGCGGTTCTGACCCCGCAACGCCGCCCAAATTCTATGCCATCCGGCCTAGGCGATTGCGCGTAAGCCGAAGGGCATAGGCGATTGGAAGAATAGCGCGCGCCTCCGCGTTCCGCTAGACTTTCAGGCGGAGGGCATTCCATGAAGTTCTTTGCGCCTGTCGTGGTTCTAGCGTATTTTCTCGGTGCATCGGCAGCGCCAGCGGCGGCGAGGCACATGATCTATCCACGATTCACGCATACGCACGTGACGAAGGCGTACTTGTACGTCGACGCCGCCGAAAGAATCATGGAGGATATCCGTCTCGGCTCGCAAGGCGCACACGGAGCGAGGGCAATCAACGGCCGCAGCCTCCAATCGCCGAGCACGAGCGAAACCTTGACCGTCAGGCGTGCGCTGGCACGACCGGCGCGCCTCAGCGCACATGCCTGGCGCAGCCTTCCGCGGCCCAAGCCGTTTTTCGGAAACATCGCGGCACCACGAGGCAATAGGTTCGTCCGAATGCCTCTCGGTGCGCGGCATACAATTAGCGCATCGCCCGCGACTCCAGCTCCGACTGCAAACCAGATCATAATCCAGGAAATCGGCATGGGTCGCTACGACGACCAAGACTGCACGCTGTATCCGTACGTCTTCACTTTTTACTATGACGCTACGACCGGTGTCCTCTCATCGGAGGCGGCGATACTCGCGACGCCAGTGCAGAGCAGCGCCGCCAATCTCCCGCGGAGCATGAGCGCATGTTGAGGAAGACGAAAACGACCCTTGTACTCAGCACGCTCGCGGTTGTGCTCGCGGCCTGCAACGTCGACTCGCTCCTGAATATACTCTTCCCACCCCAGCCGAAGCAATTCGCAGGCAGCTTCGTGACGCTTGCCATCGACAACTACGCGAACCCCGCGATCGATCTGGGAGACCCCTACAGCGTCCAGCACGGATATGACCCCATAGGCGACGTAGACAATTTTGCACGCGAAATGAAGGGCAATACATTTACCGATTGGGCGCAGCTCGCTCGTCTTACCGATGCGCAAGTCTGTGCGACCTCTTTCCAGGCGTACCAGCAGAGCGCGGACGTCTTATTCTACCGCGGCCACGGCTGGGTCGGGATCGACGATCTCTATGGCTTCAACACGGGTGGCTACGGACCGGACCAACAATGGTGGGGCGTGGGTGACAATGGAGGACTTACCGCTGAGAACGGGGGGACCGTTGGCTGTGCCGGAACCACGGGCTATACGGGATTGAGCTTTCCGATTCAAGGCAGGCTAAAGTGGATATTCGATCCGGGCTCCGACACCGTCGCAGCGCCGAGCGGCGTGGACCCGGCGAATCCCCAGTGGACGGCGGACTGGCGATCGATCTTCGGTGGCTCGCTGCACGGGCTGTACGGGGCTTGGCAATCACCGGGGTCATGCACGGCTCAAGGCACAAGCACGCGGAACTGCGACTTCACGAACTCGCCGACAGCTCTTGACTTTTCGCTACTCATCGTACCGGGTGAACTCAACGGCACTCAGGTGGAGGGACAGGATATCCACGACGCATGGGTTTGCGCCTTCATGGACGCCGGGCAGGATGGCCGCTGGGCGATATGGGAGGATGCATCGGCGCGAAACGATATCATCAGCGGCCCGGGTGACGGGAGCGCCCCTCCGTCCTACACCTCGTTCTTAAGCGGCAGCATCATATTCTACTATCCGGCCAATCCGAACGGCTACAACGTGCAAAGCGTTACAGTTGCGCCCACTACTTTCGCGCTCAATCCCCAGTCGGTGACGAACGAATCATGGAACGCACGGTCGCTGGCACAGCAGTACGAGTCGCAAGCCGTCTCTCCCGTTGTCAACTCCGATAACGGGTCGACCTACGTCTCGAAGACGAACTGGGGAGGGGTGCAATACAATTATGGCCAGTCGGGCGCGGTGATGTACGTTGGGCCAAAGCCGCGCGATCCGATTGCTTTTTCTCAGAGTACGGCGCTGCAAGCTGCGGAAACCTACATCAGCAGCACCCTCGGAATGCCATCGGATGCTGTGCTGTATTCTGTTCTCCAGTTCTGGGCGTATTCTCCCTCGACGGGCGCCGCGGTCAACGATGGCTACGAATTCATCTGGCACCACGCGGACAGTTCGGTTGCGGGGTACGACGGGATCAAGGTCGTGGTCGCGGATCGTCATCTTACAACGAAGACGTGCGTACAATGGATTTACAATGATCCGCCGATAAAGCCTGTATGCGAGCAATGGCAAGTGACCACCAGCGATACGCCATACATCTCCTCTGCCTTTCGCCTGTGGCGCTCGTTCACGGGTACGAACTCGAATATCCAACCCGCGGGAACAACCTCTATTGATGCCATAACCGCCGCAAGCGCACTGCCTGCAGGCGCAAACATCACAGCCTATCAGCCTGGGCTGTGGATGCCCGACGCTAACGCCTCTTCAAGTGAAGGCGCTCGGTCCGCCTGGATATTCACGATCGGAGGGCGCGAACAAATTGCGGTCGACGCCTATACCGGGCAGATACTGGGATCGACGACGGAACAATGAGGCTGAGAAATCTGTGGCTTGTGGCGCTGCTGGGCGTTGTCGCTGGCGCATCGCCGTCCGGTGCGGCCGTTCCAGCCTCGGATGTATGGAGCAAATTGGCAATTGCAGCACGAGAACATCGCAATGCCGTTTACAATGTCGTCATGGATAATGAAGCGGCGGCTGCGCTCGATACGGCGGCGCTCGCGCTGACAACCGCCGCAGCCTGTAAGGATGCCTACCTCGCACCGGGCATAAGGGTCTTCGTCAGCGACCTCTCCTTCTTAGGGCTACGCCGGCCCGACGCAGGGTTTGGCCAGAACTGTCGCTTTCTTGATCGTCGCTCGAAGGGCGAACCCACGGTCAAAGCCATCGGCACCTTCAACGACGCGTGGCTCTATGTGGGACCCGTCGCTCCTACGTCTCCGGCGCCCTTCTACGGCTATGGCCCCAGGTACAGCGTTCCAACGATGCGGCTGAGTGCGCTCACCATGATTGAAAACGTTGCCGGCATCATGGTGATCGAACTGCACTGCCGCGATGCTCGTTACGGTTTCTTGCTCTTTCCCGGAACGCCATCACTTGGGTCTGTCCGCAACGTCGTCGAGCAACTAGTCGCAATTCCGGGGGCTGGAGACATGTACCGACTGAGGAATCTGCGCGAAGTGCGACTCCAACTGCCCGTGTTCGCATTAACGACTACCATCGGGACCTCAGTGATCCGGGCAACGCGCCGGGTTCCGCTGGAGCAGACGTCGGTCATCCGTGTCAACGAGCATGGTGTGGGGCGGGCCTGGGACTGGCCTCCGCTGACCAACGCCGCTTTTTCTCCGACGAATTGCCCGAGGCGCGAGGCGATGGAAGGCAATTGCCCGCCGGTTACCGCGTCGTTCAACCATCCGTTCTATTTCGCAATCGTCTACTGGAGCGCGCACGCGCTGCTCTTCGTAGGTTACGTCGCGCACCCGACGCTGAATGCTGAGTAGTGCCCGCGAAGCACCCGTGGACAGGGCGATGGCTCCCGGCGGCATGCGTAACCGTCGCGATGGCCGTCCTTGCCTCAGGCTCCGCCGACGCGCGTGCGATTCTGAGTTCCGTACGAGAAATAGCATCGGTCAGCAGCGCGCGCGTCGTGATGTTCTTTCCCGGCGGTGTTCCGGCCGGCTGGCACTTGGAGGGCTCCGGTACGGACAGCGTCACTGCCGTGTTACCAGAGACGGCGAAGGGAATCGACTTCACGTCGGCACCGGCGATTCGAAGCAGCCCAGTCGAGTCGATCGCGATAGCAAGCGCAAATCGCGCTCTGAGGGTTTTATTTCGGCTTACCGGCGCTGAGCCGGTCACGACTCAAGCCCTTCCATCGGCGCTCGTGTTGCTCATCGGCTCGCAACCCAGGGCCGTAGCGCAGGCAGCGGTGCCGGCGGCTCCCACTGCGCCGCTAGCCGCGTTGAGCTACACGGTGATACCGCTGAAGTACGCGGACGTCAGCGAGATCGCCGACATCCTGGTGCAGGGACAACAACTGCAGCCGACCGATAATTTTCACCCCTCGGGCTCGATGTTCTCGCTCCCGACTTCGGGCTTGGGAATGGGAGGAGCGACCGGGGCAAACGATATGTCAGTCGGGGTTGCCGCATCAGCCCGTGCCGAACGCGTCACAGACACGATCGCCGTCGACCGCCGCCTCAATGCGCTCATCTTGTCTGGGCCACCCGATGAGATCGCATCGATAAAATCGCTGGTTTCTCAGATCGATGTTCCGCTGGACAGCGTGATGCTCGATTGCCAGATCGTTGAGCTAACCGAGTCATCGGCACACGACCTTGGGCTCGATCTAGCGGCTGGCGCAGGCGGCCCCATTGCGCAGGCAAGCGTAGTGTTTGGAAACACCGCCGGTGCCTTGACCGGCGGCACCGGGAACACGCAGACGGCCGTGTCGCTCGAAGG
This sequence comes from Candidatus Dormiibacterota bacterium, assembly GCA_035532035.1. Classification (NCBI taxonomy): domain Bacteria; kingdom Bacillati; phylum Candidatus Dormiibacterota; species Candidatus Dormiibacterota bacterium. The sequence continues at coordinate 9,869 of DATKRS010000023.1, read as the reverse complement.
CCAGCTCTACGCGACCATCGCCCACGGTGGAGGCAAGATTCTCGCGACGCCGCGGATACTCGCGCTCGACGGAACGCCGGCCCAAATCCTTGCGGGCGATGCGATTCCGATCATTCAGTCGACGATCTATCCCGGTTCCACGGCCATAACGCAGGTCTCAACCACATACGTAACCGTCGGAATCAACCTCCAGATACTCCCACGGATCAGCGGAGACAATCAGGTTCTTTCCTATATTTACGCGGAAGTTTCCAGCGTCGCCGCATACGTTCCGACGCCCGAGGGGAACGTACCCCAAATCAGTCTGCGTCGCGCAAGCACTGAAGCGTTGGTACAGGACGGCAGCCCGTTCGTGATCGCCGGGTTGCTGCAGGACAACGAGATCAGGAATATGTCCAAGCTCCCGATCCTCGGCGACCTGCCCATCATCGGTGGATTGTTTCGCGTGCGGCGCGATTCGACCGCGCGGACCAATCTCTACATCGTGGTGACGCCGCATATCATCAGACAACGCACGGACGCGGCCCCAAGCGTCACGGCTTCGCCACACCCCTAAGCGGCGGACCCGATTGTCGTGGCACCGAGCAACCGACCCTTGGCGTACAGCGGCCGATGCTCCGCAAAGGCTTGTGGCGCAAGGGGTTGCGCGACGCACCGATACATGCAAGCGCGTTTGCAAAGAGCGCTACCGAATCACCGCCGGCTCATGAGTTGCCGGAGCATGTACTGCAAGATACCGCCGTGGCGGTAGTACTCGGCTTCGTCGGGAGTATCGATGCGCAGCCGGACGTCGAACGTGCACGATTGACCGCTGTGTGGATGCGTCGTGGTGACGTTTACGGTCATGCGCGGTGAGATGCCGCGTTCGATCCCGGTGATGTCGTACAGCTCTTCTCCGGTGAGACCGTAGGCGTCGCGGTTCGCTTCATCGAGATATTCGAGCGGCAGGATACCCATACCGATGAGATTGCTGCGATGGATGCGCTCGAACGACTCGGCGATGACGGCCTTGATGCCGAGCAGATACGGGCCTTTCGCAGCCCAGTCCCGCGACGAGCCCGAGCCGTACTCCTTTCCCGCGAGCACGATGAGCGGCGTACCGCCCGCGCGGTACTTCATCGCCGCGTCATAGATCGTCATCTGGTCGCCGGTCGGAAGGTAGCGCGTCATGCCGCCTTCGACGCCCGGTACGAGCAGATTGCGCAGTCGCACGTTCGCAAACGTACCGCGCACCATCACCTCGTGGTTTCCGCGCCGCGCGCCGTACGAGTTGAAATCCTTCTGCTCGATCCCGCGTTCCATGAGGTACGTGCCGGCAGGACTGGTGCGCGCGATATTTCCCGCCGGAGAGATATGGTCCGTCGTGACCGAATCTCCGAGCATCGCCAAGACGCGCGCGTTTCTGACGTCGGCGGTCGCGGGCGGCTCGGCTTGCATACCGTCGAAGTAGGGCGGTCGTTTCACGTACTCGGACGCCGGGTCCCATGAGAAGCGCTCGCTCTTGCCGACGGGAATCTTCGCCCAGTTCTCGTCGCCTTTGAAAACGTCGGCGTAACGCCGCTTGAACATTTGGTCCGTAATGCACGCGGTCACGGTCTGCGCGATCTCCTCGTTGCTCGGCCAGATGTCGCGCAAGTACACCGGCCCTTCCCTCCCGATGCCTAGCGGCTCCGTCGTGAGATCGACGTCCATTCGCCCCGCCAGCGCGTACGCGACGACGAGCGGCGGCGACGCAAGATAGTTCGCGCGCACTTGAGGGTGGATGCGCCCTTCGAAGTTCCTGTTACCGGAGAGCACCGCCGCGACGATGAGATCGTGCTCTTCGACTTTGTCGGCAACCTCTGCAGGCAGCGGGCCCGAGTTGCCGATGCACGTCGTGCATCCGTAGCCGACGAGATCGAAGCCGAGCGCGTCCAGGTACTGTTGTAAACCGGCTTTGGTGAGGTAGTCGGTGACGACTTGCGACCCCGGTGCGAGCGACGTCTTGACCCATGGTTTCGTCTGCAAGCCGCGCTCGACCGCGTTGCGCGCGAGAAGCCCCGCGCCGATCAGCACCGAGGGGTTGGAGGTGTTCGTACAGCTGGTGATCGCGGCGATCACCACGGCGCCGTCGGAGACATCCTTCGCCGCCTCTTCCGGAACGCTCTGCCCGTCGGCGTCGGCTTCGATCTCCCCGATGGCCGCCGTCTGCCCGCCGCCTTCGCCCTCGAACCTTCCGACCGCGTTGCCGTTGCCGTTACGCGCTTTCGACAATTCGGCCATTGCCGTCGCGAAGGCGCGCTTCGCGTCACGCAGCGGCACGCGGTCCTGCGGGCGGCGCGGGCCGGCGATATTCGGCTCGACGCTGGAGAGGTCGAGCTCCAGCACGTCGCTGTAGTGCGGATCGGGCGTCGCATCCGTGCGGAAAAGACTCTGCGCCTTCGCGTATGCTTCGACGAGCGCCACGTGCTCCGGCGAACGCCCGGTGAAGCGAAGGTACTCGAGCGTGCGATCGTCGATAGGAAACATCGAGACCGTGCAGCCGAACTCCGGCGACATATTTCCGATCGTCACCCGATCCGCAACGGGCATCGAGCTCAATCCTCTACCGAAGAACTCGACGAACGTTCCCACGACGCCGCGCTTGCGCAGCATCTGCGTTACGGTCAGGACGAGATCCGTCGCGGTGACGCCTTCGCGCAGCGCTCCGTCGAGCCGCACGCCGACGACGCGCGGGATAAGCATCGTGACGGGCTGGCCGAGCATCGCCGCCTCCGCTTCAATGCCGCCGACGCCCCATGCCAGCACGCCGAGTCCGTCGACCATCGTCGTGTGCGAATCCGTCCCAACCAGCGTATCGGGATAGGCGAGAGCCCCCGAAGGATCGGCCGTAAGCCCGCCACCACCCTCACCGAAGACCACACGCGCGAGATACTCGATGTTGACCTGGTGCACGATGCCGGTGTCGGGCGGCACGACGCGAAATCCCGATAGCGCAGCCTGGCCCCACTTGAGAAATGCGTACCGCTCGCGATTGCGCTCGAGCTCGAGCGCAGCGTTCTTCGCGAATGCTTCCGGGCCGCGGAAGAAGTCGACCTGCACGGAGTGATCGATCACGAGTTCGACCGGCTGCAGCGGATTGATCGTTTTCGCATCGCCGCCCATCGCCGATATGGCGTCGCGCATCGCAGCCAGATCGACGACGCAGGGAACGCCGGTGAAATCTTGCAGCAGAACGCGCGCCGGCCGAAACGCGATCTCGCGGTCCAGCGGCGCCGGAGTCCAGAGCGCCAGCGCTTCGACGTCGTCGCGCTTCACGGTCCTGCCGTCCTCGTAGCGGAGCAGGTTTTCCAGAAGGATCTTGATCGAATACGGAAGCCGCGCGAGATTCGTCAGTCCCGCTTCTTCGAGCGCCGCTAAGCGGAAGTAGCGATAGCGTCGATCTCCAACCGCTAGCGTTGCGGCTGCGCCAAAACTCCCGACCTGTTCGCTCATCGCACCCGTATGTTCGGGTCACCGTCGGCGTAGCCTTCGACGACGATCGAGGCCTCGCCCCAAAGCAGCCGCTGCAGCGGCTGCTCGACGAGTTCCAATCGCCACGCCGAGAGGTTCAGCGCCTCTTCGAGGGCGCGCGCGTCGCGCGGAAGCTCGCGCGATACGCGTTCGAGCGACGCACGAGGAACGAGAAGACTCGGCGCGAGATCGTGCCTGCGTGCGATCTCGCCGACGACGATGCTCATGAGCGCAGCGAGCGTGTCGCGCGCGGTCCCGAGCGGACGGCTCGGCCGTTCGGGAAGTTCTTCCTCGGGCAGCGCCGCCGCCGCAGCGACAGCCTCGAGAATCGCCGCCCCGTGCTGCCGGCGCGCGGCCGCATCCAAACGACGCAGTTGCGCGAGGTCGTCGGCGCTCGTGGGGCGTAGCGTTGCCAACCCCGCAAGCACGTCGTCGGGAATGATGTAGCGTGGAGGAACGTCGCGCCGCCGCGCAAACCCGTCGCGCATCTTCACGAGCGCGCTCAACACTGCAAGCTCGCGCCGGCTCATCCGCGATGCACCGGGTATGCGCAGATACGCGCGCCGCTCGTCGATTCGATAGCGCTCGAGTTGACCGAGCTGCGCGCACTCCTCGCGCACCCACTCGAGACGCCCCGCCGAACGCAACCGCTCGACGAGCGCGTCCTGCATCGGCAAGAGATGAGCGACGTCATCGACCAAATACTCGATTTGACGCGGCGAGAGCGGGCGCGCGCCCCAATCGCTGACGGTCTGCGACTTTGCAAGCCGGACGTCGCGCAGATCGCGCACGAGCTCCGCGAGCGACACCTGCATGCCGTAGCCGAGAAACGCCGCCGCCACTTGCGTGTCGAAGACGCGCTCCGGCACGCGGTCGAAGCGGTCGGCAAAGATCTTGAGATCGGACGAGAGCGCGTGGCCGACGACCTCGGTCTGTGTCAGCGCCTCCGCCAGCGGTTGCAGGTGCACGACGGCGATGGGATCGACGATCGCGACCCCGTCGTCGAACGCGAGCTGCACCACCATCAGCCGCGGCGCGTAGGTGCGCTCCGCGTGGAACTCGGTGTCGAGCGCGATGCGAGACGCGTCGCGTACGCGCCGGCAGAGCTCGTCGAGCGCGTGCGCGCTCGCGACCATCGCGACGTCCGTCACGGCTGGCTCGTCGGTGGAACGCGATGCCTGAAGTGGAAGTTGAAATGCGGGTGATGGTGCTCGAGATACGTGCGCGCGCGCGCTTCGTAGCGGTGCACGTAGATCGTTACTTGATTGCCGAAGATCGAAAGGATCGCGCATACGGGAATAGCGACGGCACACATCGTCCAGACGTGCACCCACACCGGAACGCGAAAGGTTGCGGCGGTTGCCGTTGCGACCGTTCCGCCGAATCCCGGAATGATGCGCACCGCGATGAGGAAGCCCGGGGAACCGACGGGGAAGCGCTTGACCCACGCAGGCAACCGCTGCAAGTAGGAGTCGAGATCGAGCAGACGCGATGCGTGCCGATTGATCCAGTAGCCGAGCAACCCCGCGAGGACGAGCCCGATGGCATCGATGATGGTCCCCCGAATGGGTCCAAAGATCGCTCCATTCATGACCGCGAGCGCGTCGGTGACCGAGAACGGTGCAGATGCGACCAGCGCGAAGACGCCGATCGCCAAGGGGACGGCAAAGGGGTAGTAGGAGCGGATCAGATGCTCGACGAGCGGTTGATAGCGGATGACGACGACCGCGAGCACGAAAGAGGCGCCGAGGAGCGCTATGGCGGCTAGCCGCCTAACGGCAGTACTCAAAGGGAGCGCGGTTTGATCGTCGAGGTGCTGGTCACGGTACTCTGCGGAGTTGGTCTCTACGCATCGCTTTTCATGCTGGAAAAGGCTCGACAGGCCGCGCGAGGCAGGCTCGCAGAGCCGAGCGTGGTCCAAACGCCCCGTGCCCACCTCTTCGGGCGCGTCTCGAACGCGTTGCTCGGCGCATGGTACTATCCGGCGGCCGCCGTCGCGGTATGGCTGCCGCTGCGTCCGGAGCTTTCGCTGTTGGTCTTCGCTCTCGTCGTTCTCGCAGGGGGAACGTCGGTCGTGCTTGCGTACTCGCTGCTGTTCGTCACTCGCCGATCGTGCGCGTACTGCTGGACATCGCATGCGATCAACTGGTCGCTTGTCGTCTTGTGGGCGGTCCACGCGTGGCACGCCGGGAGCCGGTAGCCCCTTGCGAGTCCGGCCGGGCTTTGCTACGATGCAGCAATCTTGAGTGGGCGAGGAAAACTTCGCGTTACCACCCGGGAGAGCGTGCCGAGTGTGCGACAGAAAGCCGCGGCCCGGTAACGGCAGATGACCAGAGGCTACGCGTGTGCGCAGCCTCTCTGCTTTTTATCTCGCCTCCGCTCGCCGGTCCGAGCTTCCTCGACGCAACGCGACACCCCTCGCTCGTTAGGACCTCCTCGGCTTTTCGGATAATTGTTCGTCCCACGATTTGAGGGTGGCGATCGCGTGTTTATCTTTGCCGTCTTCGGCCGGTGCGGCGGAAAACCAGGCGGCGAGGATCTCGTCGGCGAGCGCGGGCGTAATCGAGCGGATCGAGAGCGCGAGGACGTTGGCGTCGTTCCAGACACGCGCCCCGCGAGCCGTCTCCGCATCGCCGCAAAGCGCCGCGCGTGCGCCGCGTACTTTGTTCGCGGCGATCGAGACGCCGGTTCCAGTCCAGCAGCAGACGATGCCGCTCGCGCAGGCGCCGCGCGCGACCGCCTCACCGACGCCTCTGCCGACGCTCGGCCAGTCGGCCTGCGCGCTCGGGTCGAGTGCGCCGAAGAACACGAGATCGTCGCCGCGCCCGCGCAGCCGCTGCTCGAGCGCGTCGGTCAGCTCGCAGCGCAGGTCGCTTCCAAGGGCGATACGCATCGAAGGAGTATTCGCCGGGAATGAGTGTACGCCCGGCGTCCACCGTGATGCTGGTACGAGAGGCAAGCGCGCGCGGAATCGAGGTCTTCATGCTGCGGCGCAGCGAGAAGAGCGCGTTTGCTCCCAACGTCTACGTCTTCCCCGGCGGCACGGTCGATGCGACCGACCGGGATGCCGGCGCACGCACGAGCCATGAAGAGCTGCGCCGGCTCTTTCGGATGGACTCGCCGCCGGGTCGCGACCTTCAAGCGGGCCTCGTCGCCGCAGCGCGGCGCGAACTCTTGGAAGAGGCGGGAGTCCGGCTGCCGGGCGCAGAGCCGCTGGAGCTCTTCTCGCGCTGGATCACGCCCACGGCCATCACGCCACGGTACGACGTCTTCTTCTTCGTCGCGCGAATGCCCGAAGGGCAGACGCCCGTGGCGGATGCGACGGAGACGCACGACGGGCTCTGGCTGACCCCGGCGGATGCGCTCGCGCGCAGTGACGCGGGAGACCTTCGGATGATCTATCCGACGCGCAAGCACCTCGAGCGACTGCGCGGCTTTCCCGGCGTCGCCGAGCTGCTCGCCTTCGCGCGCACGAAACCCATTCTCACGGTGCTGGCCGAGGGCACCGAGCGCGACGGCTTCGCATTGCCGCGTGCGCTCGAGGGCGGATGGTGAGCCCGATCGCAGACGACGCGCACGTCACGCTCGTGCGCGCACCGAATCCGTCGCCGATGACGCTCACCGGAACGAACTCCTATCTGTTGGACTGCGGCGCTGGGACGGCGCTCGTCATCGATCCCGGACCGCCGCTTGAGCGCCACGTTCGCGCGCTGCTCGACGCGGCCGCTCGCCGGCAGCTCGCCGTTGCCGCCATCGCGATCACGCACGGTCATCCGGATCACGCGCCCGCTGCCGCGCTGCTCTCGCGCGCGACCGGGGCCGCGATCTACGCGCATCCGCGATCCGCGGTAGCGCACGATCGCGATCTCCCGCTCGACGGCGCGCTACGCGTCGGCGAGCGCGAGCTGCACGTAATGGACGCTCCCGGCCACACCTTCGATCACGTGGTCTTCTACGATCCCACGGCGCTCACGCTCTTCACCGGAGACGTGATCTTAGGCGAAGGGACCGTCGTCATAGCACCGCCGGGCGGTGCTATGCGGCCGTATCAGCGCACGCTCGAGCGCCTCGCGCGCGAGTTCCCGCAGGCGCGCACGATTCGCGGCGGACACGGCCCGCTCGTGGCCGACGCTCAGGCGAAGATCGCGGAGTACGTCGCGCACCGGAAATGGCGCGAAGCACAGCTTCTCGACATCCTTTCGCACGGGCCGCAAACAATCCCCGAGCTCGTCGAGCGCATCTACGCCGACACGCAGACGGCGCTTTGGCCGGCGGCCGCGCGCCAGCTGATGGCGTATCTCGAAGCCCTGACGGAAGAAGGCCGCGTCGTCGCATCGCCGGTCGAGAGGCCGCTCAACGCGCCGGAGTCTGCGATGCTCAACCCCGACTGGGCCTCGCTCGTCGAAGCCGAGCTCGCTATCGTGATCGAAGCGGAGCTCGGAACGGCGCATCGCATCGAGCGCCTCGACCGCTACGCACTCTCACCACGAGAGCACGATCTTGCCGAACTGTGACGCGTCGTCCATGCGCCGCATGGCCGCGACGATCTCCGTCATCGAGAAGACGCGGTCTACCGCGGGCCTGAGGCCGCTATCGAACAGGGCGAGCATCGCGCTGAAATCCTGTGGGCTGCCCATCGTCGATCCGAAGATCGAGAGCTCGTTCCAAAAGAGCGGAAAGAGTTTGACGTTCGCCTCGGGATGCGTACCGCCGTAGAGCACGATGCGGCCACCGGGTCGCACGACGCCGAGCAGCTTCGAGAGCGTCTCACCGCCCGATGAATCCACGACGAGATCCACCGGACCGGCCGCGCGTGCTTCCTTTTCCCATGCCGAGTTCTCCGCGTAGTTCAGCGCAACGTCGGCTCCGAGCGCGCGTGCCCGTTCGAGCTTCTCGCTGCTGCTGGAGGTTGCGATGACGCGCGCACCGGCCTGCTTTGCAAAGAGAACGACGAACGTCTGCACGCCGCCGCCGGCTCCCGGAACCAGGACGGTCTCTCCGCGCGCGAGCTTGCCGCGCGTGAAGAGGGCACGATATGCGGTGAGCCCTCCGAGCGGAATCGCTGCCGCCTCTTCGAACGAAAGGCCGGCGGGCTTCGGATAGACGTTTACCGCCGGAACGCAGACGTATTGCGCAAACGTTCCGGCGTGCGGCATTCCGAGAATCGACGAGGCCGGCGAGCGCAGCGCGGGATCGTCGCCCCAGTCGAGCATCGGATCGACGACGATCTCGCTGCCCGTGCGAAGGCCCGTAACGCCGGCGCCGAGCGCGGCGATCTCGCCGGATCCGTCGCTGCCGAGCAATGCCGGCAGCGCGATCTTCGGATAGAGGCCGCGCGTGACGAAGAGATCGCGATGATTCAGCGCCGCTGCACGGATGCGAACGAGAACCTCTCCCGCTGCCGGCGCGGGTGTCGGAACCTCCTCGAGGATAAGCCGTTCGGGGCCGCCGAGTTCGCGAAGGAGCACCGCACGCATGGCCGACCGGTACGACGCGGCGCACGCCAGGCCTTCGCCACCGCCGCGCCGTACGAGCCATTCCCTATGAAAAAGCGCGGCCGCATTCTGAAGGCGATCTTTCGAGGAATCGCGCGTGTTCAGGAGAGCTTCGAGATCCACATCGGCCCGATCCACGCACGCGGCGTTCCCGCCATTCTGGTCGGCGTCACCGGCATCGTTGCCGCCTCCGGCGTGGCCGCGATGCTTGCGAGAAGCGCCGAGCGCCTTCCTGAAACGCTGCGCGAAGCACGCGAGTTGTCGGAGTCGCTGCGAGGCACGCGCCCGCCGCTCAACCCGTGATCGACAACGACGCGCTCGCTGCGCTGATCCGGCGGGACATCCCCGATGCCGAGGTCGAGATCGTCGATCGCACCGGCACGATGGATCATTTCAACGTCACCGTTCGGTCCGGGGCTTTCAGAGGCAGGTCCCTCATCCAACAACATCAGCTGGTCTACGGGGCGCTGCGAGGCGCTCTGCGCGATGGCCGAGTGCATGCCGTCGAGCTCAAGACCGTCCCCAGGGAGGAATGACATGCAGCAAGAGATTCGCGACGAGATCGCCCGCGAGATCGGCGCCAACAAGATCCTCGTCTATGGTAAGGGCACGAAGGAGGCGCCGCGGTGCGGATTCACCCTCGAAACGATCGAGTTCTTCGACCGCTTCGGTTACCCGTTCGAAGTGGTCGACGTGCTCGAGAACGTGCCCAAACGCGAGGTACTGGCCGCGATGACGGACTGGCCGACGCTGCCCAAAGTCTTCATCGACGGGACGTTCTACGGCGATACCGACGTGCTCGGACCGATGGCCGAAAGCGGCGAGCTGCACGCCTTGCTCGAGAAGAGCTTCGGCACTGCGCCGCAACCCAAAACAACGATC
>DATKRS010000022.1 GCA_035532035.1 Candidatus Dormiibacterota bacterium | reverse complement strand
GAAGGGAACGCGGGCGATCTCGACTTGCATGTCGATGCGATCGAGCAACGGGCCCGACAATTTGCCGACGTACTTCGCGACGGCTGCGTCGTCGCAACGGCAGTCGGCGTTGCGCACGCCGCGATAGCCGCACGGGCAGGGATTCATCGACGCGACGAGTTGAAACCGCGCCGGGTAGGTGAACGTTCCCGCGGCGCGCGCGATCGTGACGGTGCCCTCTTCCAACGGCTGCCGCATCACTTCTATGGCGCTGCGCGAGAACTCAGGCAACTCGTCGAGAAAGAGCACGCCGTGATGTGCGAGGCTGATCTCGCCCGGTTTTGCGAGCGCGCCGCCGCCGACGAGCGCGGTTTGGCTGATCGTGTGGTGCGGAAACCGGAACGGCCGCGTTGCGACGACCGCCGCGCCGCCTCGAAGCAATCCAGCGACGCTGTAGATCTTCGTGACGTCGAGCGCCTCGTCGCGCGTCATCGGCGGAAGAACCGATGGGAGCCGCCGTGCGAGCATCGTCTTCCCGCAGCCAGGAGGCCCCACGAACAGCAGATTGTGTCCGCCTGCCGCGGCGATTTCGAGCGCGCGCTTGGGCGCAAGCTGCCCGCGAACGTCGGCGAGATCCCCATCCGCGGCGCAGACGGCGGCGGAACGGGCATTCGGACGTGCGTTCGTACGATGGCGCCAGGGGCCGCCGTTGCCGAGCACGACCGCGACTGCGGACTGCAGCGAGTCTACGGCGTATAGCTCGATTCCGTCGACGAGCGCGGCTTCGTCGGTGTTGCGCTGCGGTACGATCAGGCGCGTGAACCCAGCGGCGCGCGCGCCGAGCGCCATCGGGAGCATGCCGCTGACGAAGCGCAGGCTGCCGTCCAGCGCGAGCTCGCCGAGCGCGATGATGCCGCGCAGTTGCTCGCGGCCGACCTGTTCGTCAATCGCCAAGAGCGCGAGTGCGATGGCAAGGTCGAAAGCCGGGCCTTCCTTACGCACGTCGGCGGGCGAGAGGTTGACGAGCAGCCGCCCCGCCGGGTACGCGAAGCCGGAGTTGAAGATTGCGCTGCGAACGCGGTCGCGCGCCTCGTTGAGCGCGCGATCAGGCAGCCCGATGATCGAGAAGTTCGGGCTTCCCGCCGAGCTGTCGGCCTCGACGCGCACGACGTAGCCTTCGATCCCGAGCATTCCGGCGGAAAAGGCGAGCGACAACATGGCGCATCTCTCCGTCTGCGCAGTACGCCCGCGGTGCCTAGAGGCGCCGTGAACGGAAATGCGACCGCGCTGGATGCCGCGCCAGGAGGTGACAGCCAGGGTAGGAAAAGGCGCGATGCCACGCGATGACTGCACCAGGTACGGCCGGGTATAATCGTCTTCTCTTGCTGGTCTCCGGTTTAGGAGGCCTGCTCTACGGCATTGACGTCGGCATCATCCAGGGTGCGCTGCCGTATTTGAGTGCGACGTCGGGCTTCAGCCCGGGGCGGCTCTCGTTCGTCGTCGCGGCCGTGTTGCTCGGCAGCGTGATTTCCGTGCTCTTCGCGGGAGTGCTTGCGGATTGGATGGGACGCAAGCGCGTGATGATCGTGACGGCGCTGATGTTCTGCATCAGCGTTCCGATGATCGCGCTCTCGCACGGATACTGGGCGCTGGTCGGTGGACGGCTTTTGCAAGGAATGAGCGGCGGACTCATCGGCGTCGTCGTTCCGCTCTATTTGGCCGAGTGCTTGCCGTCGAAGGACCGCGGCAAGGGCACGGGCGTCTTTCAATGGCTGCTCGTCCTCGGCTTCGTCCTCTCGTCGTTGATCACGCTCTACTTCAGCAATGGTCTCGCGCACTTCGCCCAGCACGGCACGCCGGCGCAGATATTCGCGTTCAAGGATCGCGCCTGGCGCGACACGTTCTGGCTCTCGCTCCCGTTCGGGCTGCTCTTCGCAGCCGGAGGCTTCTTTTTAGCCGAGTCGCCGCGCTGGCTCTTTCGCCGCGGGAAGAGGGAGGCGGCGCTGGCGGCACTCTTGCGCTCGCGCGATGCAGAGCAGGCGCAGCTCGAACTGCGCGAGATGGACGAGGCTTCCCGCACGCAGCCCTCGGCCGGACGCGCGATTCGCGATTCGCTGTTGCGGCGTAAATACGTCATCCCGTTCGTCCTCGCGTGCGTGATTCTCACGTGCAACCAACTGACGGGCATCAACTCGATCATCCCGTACAACACGACGATCCTGCTGCAGGCCGGCTTGAACGATTTTCAAGCGCACGCCGGAAGCTTTTTCTTCAGCATCGTCAACTTCGTGCTCACGCTCGTCGGCGTGATGCTCGTCGACCGCAAAGGGCGCAAGTTCTTGCTCACGCTCGGAAGCGGGGGCATCATCCTGTCGCTGCTCGGAACTGGCGTGCTCTTCCATCGTACCGAGGCGCGCCACGTCGACGTCACCGCAGCGGTGCGCCGCATGGTGATGCCCGATCAGACGCTGACGCTGCAGTTCGATAGCGCCGCTGCGAAACGACTCTTAGCCAGTGCGGGAAAGACGGCCGGCGGTCGCGCGCAATCGCTCGTCGTCGACTATGCATACGGCGATTTCAGCGCGGTGACGAATGCTGTGCGCTCGGACGAAGTCGCGCAGCCGATCTCCGTCACGCGGAGTCTTCCGGCCAATCGCATCGAGGCGCTCCTGGCGGGGTCGAGCAGCCCCTTCGGCGATCTCGCAGTGGCGCGCGCCGCTCCACTGCGGATCATCTCGGCGTACGTCACGCCGGTGCCGAGCGCGGCGAACGGATGGCTCGTGGCGTCGACGCTCTATCTGTTCATGGCATTCTTCGCAGTTGGGCCGGGAGTTGTGGTGTGGCTTGCGCTCTCCGAGCTCATGCCGACGCGCATTCGCTCCAACGGCATGAGCATCGCGCTCTTTCTGAATCAGGTCACGTCGACGACGATCGCGGCGGTCTTCCTTCCGACCGTCGCCACGCACGGCTATGCGAGCATGTTCTTCGGCTTTGCCGCATGTACGGTCGTCTACTTCGTGACGGCGGCGTTCTTCTTGCCCGAGACCAAGGGCAAGACGCTCGAGGAGATCGAGGCCTATTTCGAGCGGCGGCCGGAGGCCGCGGAGCCCGCGACGGCCCGGTGACGGGCCTCCGGGCCCGGGCCGGGCTCTCCACAGATTGCACAAGACGGAAGTCGCTCGTTGTGGATAGAAATAGCCGGGCCGCATGAAATCATGGCATTTAGCGGCGGCCGCACTCTGCCTCGTGCTAGCCGCCTGCTCCCATTCGACCTCGCAATCGGGCGCGTCGCAACCGGCCTCCGGCGGGAAGCGCATCGGCGTCTCGATTCAAAATCGTGAGGCGCAGTTCTACCAAGACATGGAGGCCGGCATGCGCAGCGAGGCTGCGAAGTACGGCTACTCGCTCGACGTGGTCGACGCGAATCGCGACAACGCACTGCAGCAGAACCAGGTCGAGGACTTCATCTCGCAACGCGTCGACGCGATCGTGTTGACCCCGTACGATTCACAGGCGATCGGAAGTGCGATCGCGCAGGCGAATCGCGCCGGGATTCCGGTCTTTACCGCGGACATCGCGAGCACGAGCAGGCTCGGAACCGTCGTCGCGCACGTCGCGAGCGACAACGTGCAGGGCGGTTTCCAAGCCGGGAAGCTCATGTGCGCAGCCGTCGGCGGAAGCGGCGACGTTGCGATCATCGACGAGCCCGAGGTCACGAGCGTGCAGGACCGCGTTCGCGGATTCCGGCAAGCGCTCGCGCAGCTCTGCCCGCACGTGACGGTCGTCGCGGACGTGGATGCGGGCGGTCAACGCGATCGTGCCGAAAGTGACGCGAGCGATCTCCTGCAGTCCAACCGTTCGCTCAAAGGCATCTTCGGGATCAACGACGATTCGGCGCTCGGAGCGCTCGCCGCAGCGAAGGCGGCGGGTCTCGCCGGGAAGATCGCCATCGTCGGCTACGACGCAACGCCGGAGGCGCGCGCGGCGATCGCCGCGGGCCAGATGTACGGCGACGCCGTTCAGTACCCCGCGCAGATCGGCAAAGACACGATCGACACGATTCACGAGTACTTCAGCGGAAAGCATCCGCCGAAGGTCGTGCACGTCAACGTCGGTACCTTCACGCGAGCAAACGCCGGGGCGGTTCACTAATCGCTACGACGCCGCTGCTCGAGATGCGCGGGATCGCCAAGGCGTTCCCGGGCGTGCAGGCGCTCGCCGACGTGGCGCTCTCGCTGAACGCCGGCGAAGTGCTCGCGCTGGTCGGCGAGAACGGCGCGGGCAAGTCCACTTTGATGAAGATTCTCGCCGGCGGCCTCGCAGCTGACGCCGGCGAGATTCTCATCGACGGCAAGCGCGTCACGATCGACACGCCACGGGCGGCGGAGCGGCTCGGTGTCGGCATGATCTACCAAGAGTTCAACCTCGTCGCGCAGATGACGGCGGTCGAGAACCTCGTTCTCGGCGACGAGCCGACGCGGCGCGGATTTCTCGACACCTCAGCGGCGCTCGACCGAGCGCGGCGGATATTCGCGGAGCTGAAGATCGCGATGCCGTTGAACGTACCGGTGGGGCGCCTCTCGGTCGGCCAGCAGCAGCTCGTCGAAATCGCTAAGGTGCTTTCGAAGCGCGCGCGCATCATCGTGATGGACGAACCCACGGCCGCTCTCACGGAGAACGAGATCGAACGGCTCTTCGCGCTCGTGAAGCGATTGAAAGCCTCCGGCAACGGCATCGTCTACATCTCGCATCGTTTGGAGGAGCTCGCGCGTATCGCCGACCGCGTCACGATTCTACGAGACGGCAGGGTCGTCGAGACGCGGGCGGAGCGTGCGTTTTCAGAAGACGAGATCGTCGCGGCGATGGTCGGACGGCAGGTAGACGCACACTATCCCCAGCTTCCGCCGGTGCCCGAGGGCGCCCCCGTCGTCCTCGAGATGCGCGGCCTCTCGCGGCCGCCGCTCGTCAACGGCGTGAACCTGCAGGTGCGTGCCGGCGAGATCGTCGGCTTTGCCGGGTTGATCGGCGCCGGCCGCACCGAGATCCTCCGCGCGATCGCCGGCGCCGACATCCCACGCGCGGGCGACGTCCTGATCGACGGACGTGTTGCCCGCATCCGCTCGCCGATCGACGCGATCGGTGCCGGCATCGCCTTCATCACGGAGGATCGCAAGGCGCAAGGCCTCGTTCTCGGCATGAGCGTGCGCGAGAACGTCACGCTCGCGCACCTCGCCGAGTTCGTCAATCGCGATCTGATGATCGATCGTGCGCGAGAGGTGCGAACGACGCAAAGCATGATCGGCGAGCTCGACATACGAACGCCGAGCACCGAGCAACTGGTACGCAATCTCTCGGGGGGGACGCAGCAGAAGGTCGTGCTCGCAAAGTGGCTGATCGGAACGGCGCGCGTGCTGCTCTTCGACGAGCCCACGCGCGGCATCGACGTCGGCGCCAAGGCAGAGATCTATGCGCTGATGATCGAGCTCGCGAAGCGCGGCAGCGCGATCGTCATGGTCTCGAGCGAACTTCCCGAAGTGCTCGGCATGGCGCACCGTATCTTTGCGGTGCGCGGGGGCGCGCTCGTACAGTGCTTCGCGCATGACGAAGCAACCCCCGACGCCGTCATGCTCGCGGCGGCTGGAGCGGCCGCGTGAAGCCGGCCGCAAAACTCCCCGCAAAGCTCTCGTGGATGCGCGTCCTCGCGGCGACCGCCGTCTTCGTCGCATTCATCGCTGTCGTCGACGTTGCCGCGCATGGCGCGTTCTTGAGCCGCGGAAATATCGCGTCCGTCCTCAGCCAGATCAGTTACGATTTCATCTTGGCGATCGGCGAGACGTTCGTCATCATCACCGCGGGCATCGACCTGTCGATCGGGTCGCTGGTCTCGCTATGCGGCGTGGTCATGGCGATCGTCGCGAACTCCCTTCATCTGTCGGGCGTTCTCCTCATCGCCGTCACGCTGCTGAGCGGCCTCGGCGTCGGCGCGCTCGCCGGCTACGTCAACGCGTTACCGGTCGTGAAACTGAACCTGCCGCCCTTCATCACGACGCTCGCCATGATGCAGATCGCTCTGGGAGCGTCGTACATTCTCTCGCACGGGCGCCCCGTCGCGCTCGTCTCTCCCGTCTTCGGCAATCTCGGGTACGGCGGCTTTTTCAGCGGGCTCACCGGCCTGCTGCACGTTCAAGGCAATCTCTTCCCGATCGTGTGGATGCTCGTCGTCGGGCTGTTCTTCTCGACGCTGTTGACGCGGACGCGCTTCGGACGCTACGTGCTCGCGATCGGAGGAAACGAAGAAGCGTCGCGGCTGGCCGGCGTCGATGTCGCGAGGACGAAGACGCTCGTCTACGTCATCAGCGGCGTCTGTGCGGCGATCGTCGGATTCCTGTACTTGGCGCTGTTCTCGTCGGGCTCGCCGCAGACGGGTACCGGCAACGAGATGCTCGCTGCGATCGCGGCGGTCGTCGTCGGCGGCACGAGCCTCATGGGCGGCCGCGGAACGATCGTCGGGACGTTCTTCGGCGCGCTGCTCATCGGGTCGCTGAACAACGCGATGAACCTCTTGCACATCGATTCGTATTTGCAGATGGTCGTGCTGGGCGTAGTGATTCTTCTTGCGGTCGCGCTCGACGAGCTGCGCAAGCGGTATTTCTAGTCGAGCGCGAACCGGCTGGTAGGCTTTAGAACGGGAAGTCGCTCTGCGTCAGGCCGACGTTCGTGTGAAGATCGTAGATCGTCTGGTCGAGTACCAGCGTAGCGCCCGCATACAAAAGCTGCCTGATGGGGAAATGCGTCGCTTTGCTCAGGTAGAGCACCTGTTTGGTTACGCCGTGATTCGTCGCGGGATTGGTGACGTCGAGCTCCATGCGGTCGGTGGGCTGACCCCCGACGATGCCGCCGTCCGTTTGGGTCAGCTTGCCGGGCACGGTCGCGTATGTTTCGACGATATCTTGCATGAGGCCGTCGGGAATCGTGTAGCCGCGAAGCGACGTCGCGCGCGAATCGTGGAGATCGACCTTGAGATGAATGCCGGCGAGGAACCCGCCCTGATGCCCGCTCACTTGGTTGCCGCCCGCCCACACGCCGCCGGACCCCGTGCCGTCTCCGGCTTCGATCAGCGTCTTCGCGAAGTGCGGCTTCATGAACGAATAGTCGTAGATGCGATCTTGCGTGCGCGAGCCGAGCGTCTCGTGCGAGTGCAGCTTGTACGTGTAGTCGTTCACCGATGCAAAGGCTACACGAAAGGCATCGATTGCCGGCGCCGAATTTTCAGCGCGTGCGAGGCCGGCGCAGAGCGCGACGGCGATGGCCGCCGCAGCAAACGCGGACGAAATGCGCGTGGTGAGCATGGACGAGTCTCCTCCTTATGGATTATGAATGCGACGCGGGGGGTTCGGTCGCGACGTTCTGCGACGCCTCGCCGACGAAGAGCGTTCCGTGCTTTCCTTCGACGCCGATGAGAACGTCGCACTTTGCGTCTGCGGCGATCTCTTCGATGGTTCGGCTCAACGGAGCGCCGACGTACTTTCCTTCGCGATGGTCTCCTATGACGATGAGGTTCGCTCGCTCTCGCTTGGCAATGTCGAGTACCGCCTGTTTGGTCGAGCGCGCCTTGACGATCTCCGTCCGGATCGAAATGCCGCTGTTCTTTGCAATCGATTCCGCTGCACCGAGCGCGTCGAGCGCGGCGCGCTCTTCGATCGGCATCTCTGCATCCGGCGGAAGCGTGTACGGCAGTTCGATGACGTAGATCGCGAGCAGTTCCGAGCGTTCCCCACGAGCGACCTTTGCTGCCAGCGCCATCATGTGGCTCGACGCGATTTCGGGCGTGAAGACCACGATGATGGAGCCAACCATTCGCTCGAGCTCTGTCGCAGCCTCTTTTGCGCGGCGTTCGACCGTCGAGGCTGGGGGGTGGAGCATCCACCAAAACGTCAGCACGATCGCTATGGCGAGCAGTGCGGCCGAGGCCGCTCCGACGAGCGTTGCGTGCACCTCGCCGGTTACGGGCATCATGTATTGCGCAGCCTCAGGACGAGCACGATGCGGTGCACGCCGAGGGCCACCATCGCCAGAGCGAGGACGGCGCCCGGCACGATTCTGAAGCCCGCTTGCGGCGCGAAGACGACGAGGCGGAAGAAGACGATGACGCCGAAGACGATGAAGCCGACGGCAAAGAGCGTGCGCACGATCAGCAGGCTACGCATGAGGGCCGTTCCCTGCGCGATTTTCAGCCGCTTTGAGGTTCGCCGTGTACTCGTCGAGCAGCTCGAGATCCCCGGAGGTCCGCAAGATCTCCATTTGATGCCGTCGCCAGTCGTGCTTCTGCGAGCGCAGATACGGCAGACGGCGGTGGCGGCGATACACGAAGTAGAGGATGACGCCCACGATCAGCCAGGACGGCCCCGCGATGCGTCCGATCGGATGCGTCATCAGCGTGAAGACCAGGATCGAGAATATTCCGGCGAAGCCGACGATCCCGAGCAGCGGAATGCTCGCCTGTTCGCCACGGAACCGCACTGGAATGTTGAGTGGTATCTTGAACTTGCGGGGGCTGTGCGGATCGATGAGGCGCAGAGCGATGAGCGCGAGGAAGACGAACGAATAACTCGTCGCCGCTCCGAATGCATAGAGATCCGCGAGAAAATCGAGGCCGCTCTCGCCGTGAAAGACGCGCGCGTAAAACGACATCGCTCCTGGGAAGAGCGCGGGCAAGGCGGCGAAGACGAGCGTAACCGCGGCAAGACCACAGAACGCGACGATCGAGACCATCGGCGTACGGAAACGCGGGTGCACGCGCTGAAACAGCGATGGAAGCAGATCCGCGCGGCTCATCGAGTAGGCGATGCGCGAACTGCCGAAGACCCCGGAGTTCGACGAGATGAGCAGCAAGATTGCGCCGAGGACGGGAACGTAGAGCGCCGCGATCGCGCCCCAGTACGGAACTTGCGCGGCGAGCAGCGCGACGGCCTTGCCTTGATTGTCCGGATTGGACGGAAAGATCTGCCAAAACTGG
Source organism: Candidatus Dormiibacterota bacterium (assembly GCA_035532035.1). Lineage (NCBI taxonomy): Bacteria > Bacillati > Candidatus Dormiibacterota > Candidatus Dormiibacterota bacterium. Next base: position 17,363 of record DATKRS010000022.1, on the reverse strand, counting down.
AGATGTTGCCCGTGATTGCCGACGATGGGATGCCACGGCTGCATGCCGAGCGCGAGATTCGAATACGCGAGCGCGAAGATCAAGATCGTCAGAATCAGCGCGACGGAGGTGCGCGGAATAACCGATGCCGGACGGTACGTCTCCTGCGCGGCTTGCGAGATCGATTCGAGGCCGACGAACGAGATGATGGCGAGCGATGTGCCGAGCATGAGGTGATAGGGGCTCGGCCAGCTCACGCTCATGTTGTGAATGAGCAGCTCAGGCTGGAAGGCGAAAAGAAAACCGAAGCAGAGGATGCACGTCTCGCTGACGACGTCGAGCGCCGAGACGATCCCGTTGAAGGCGGTGCTCTCGCGCACGCCGATCACGTTGAGCACGCACAGCCCGACGATCAATCCGAGAACGGCCGCGAAGTGCACCCACGGGTGATTCGAGTTCACGAGCACCGGTAAGAGTTGGCTCGAGTAGTCGATGCAGCTCCACGCGAAGAGCGTGATGTCGATCGTGAAGTCGAGCAGCACGGCCCAGCCCGCGATGAAACCGAAGACGTCGCCCAACCCGCGCAGCACGAAGTACGGACCGCCGCCGGCAAATGGATAGGCGGCTGCGAGCTCGGTATACGCGAGGCCGATGCAGACGTAGACCATGCCGGCAAAGAGGAAGGCGACGTTGGAGGCGCCCGCCGCCGCCGCGAGCACCAAGCCGAGACCGATGAAGATATCGGCGCCGACGTCGGAATAGCCCCATGAGAACGATCCCCATGGCGTCACGGCGCGCCGGAGTTCGGGCCGCGGCGCCTGCCGCGCGGCCTGCGTCGCCATCAGAACACGTCTCGATGGAGCGTCGTGCGGTCGCCGTCGACTGCGACGACGTCGAACCGGACGCGCGCGCGCGGTGCGAGGATCTGCGCGTAGTCGGCGGCAGCCGCGCGCAACCTCGCGCGCTTTCGTGCGTCGACCGCCGAGAGTGCGGAGCCGAAGCGCGTGCCGTCGCGCCGCTTTACCTCGACGAAGACGAGCGTCTTACCGTCGACGCAGACCAGATCGATCTCTGCACCAGGCATGCGTGCGTTGCGCTCGATCACGCGGTACCCGCGGCTGGAAAGGAGCTCCTCGGCATGCATTTCTGCGGTCTTGCCTTTCGCCGTATTAGTCATGCAGCGGCTCGGAGAAAAGCTCGAGCATGAGTGCCTGAACGCGTGCCCAGTTTGCGCGGTGATGCGCGCACGGCCCGTATCGTTCGAGCGCAGCGATGTGTTCCGGCGTGGAGTAGCCCTTGTGCGCCGCGAACCCGTAGCGCGGGTCCTCCCGATCGAGCTGCTCCAAGAGCGCGTCGCGATAGACTTTCGCGACGATCGACGCCGCGGCCACGACCGCGCAGCGCTCGTCGCCTTTGATCAACGGCTCTTGCGGTCCGGCGAACGATCGAATGCGTATGGCATCGGTGAAGAGGTACTCCGGCACACAGGAGAGTGCCTCGATGGCCCGCTCCATGGCCAAAACGCTCGCGTAGTAGATATTGAGGCGATCGATCTCCGCTACGCTCGCGGACCCGATCGCCCACGCGTCGGCCCGCTCCTTGATCTGTTCCGCGAGCCGTCGCCGCTGCTCCGGACGAACTTGCTTCGAGTCGTTCAAGCCGGGCAGCATCAGCGGTTTCGACACGACGACGCACGCGGCGATCACGGGCCCTGCGAGCGGCCCGCGCCCGACTTCGTCGATGCCTGCGACGAGCAGATAGCCGCGCTCGCGTGCGGCGTTCTCCAGCAGGTGCAGCCGATGGAGCCTGCGCCGCTCGCGCTCGTATTTCGTCTTCGATCTACGTTGCTTCGGCGTCATCCGGCGATTCAAGAGAAATGCGCCCGAACTTTCCTTGGTCGAACGCACGGAGGTAGGATTGCGCCGCGGTGTGAGCATCAACCTTGCCGCCCCGCCGGACGAAGCCGCGCTCCGTCGTGAAGGCATCGAGCGGGGGGACGCGGTCGAGGTCGCGTTGCCTCGACCAGCGCTCGAGGCGTGCCGCCACATCTTGCGGATCGTACCGTTCGCTCGGAACGGCGCCAACGGCAGCGAGCTTCCATTGCGAGGTCTGCGATGCGATTTTCGGCATGAGGATCCCCGGCGTGTCCATGAGCTCGACGCGCGGCGAGAGGCGAAACCACTGCGTACGCCGCGTCACGCCCGGGCGCCGCTCGGTCTTCGCTGCGGCGCGCTTGAGCAGCGCGTTCACGAGCGTCGACTTCCCGGCGTTGGGAATGCCCACGACCATCGCGCGAGCGCTCGCGGGACTCACCTGTGCGAGCAGCGTGACGATGCGCGCGACGCTGCGCTGCTCGCGCGCGTCGAGCGCGATGGCGTCGACTCCCTGCCGGGCGAATGCTTCGAGCCAGCGACGCGTCGTCTTCGGATCCGCGAGATCGCTACGCGTCAATGCCACGATTCGGCGTTTGTGAGCGGTCAAGCGATTTAGCGCGGGGTTCGCGCCGCTGTGCGGCACGCGCGCGTCGACAGCTTCGACAACGACGTCGACGAGGCGCAGCGCTTCGCCGACCTTGCGCGTCGCACGGGCCATGTGCCCCGGGTACCACTGGATCATAGTCCGCGCAGTGCCTGCGGCGGCCAGATTCCGGCAAGAGCCCTGCCGATCACCGCGGTCTCGGGAATGCACCCGAAGGCGCGGGAGTCCTCGCTGTCGGCACGGTTGTCGCCCAGAACGTAGAGCGCACCGGCGGGCACGACGATCGGAGAGAAGCTGTGCGCGTCGCGATAGCGTACGTACGGCTCCGAGAGCCGCTTCGCGTCGACGTAGACGATGCCGTCGCGAATCGCGACGCGGTCGCCCGGCAGCCCGATGATGCGCTTGATGTAGATGCTGGGCCCAGCCGAAGGATCGTCGCTGCGCCGGAAGGCGACGATGTCGCCCCGAGCCGGCCGCGAGAAGCGGTACGCGAGCGTGTCGATCAAGACGTACTCACCGGAGGAGATTCCGGGGGCCATCGAGCGGCCCGAGACTTGCGGCGTGCGCACGAAGAAGGCGAAGAGCAAAATGCAGAGCAGCGCGATCTCGAGGATCAGGCTCAGCAACCGGCGCCCGTTCAGCAGCCGCGTCATCGAGAGCGACTTCTCAGCCGTGGAGGACGCGCACCTGCGACGGCGGCCAGAAGATCAGAAAGGCTCTGCCGGTGAACCCGGCGGTCTGGCCGTGCCGCGGCCCGGAATCGAACCGGCCGGCGTCCTGTGCGAATCCCCAAATGTGGGAGTCCTCGGAGTCGTTGCGGTTGTCGCCGAGCATGATAAAGCAGTTCGGCGGTATGCGATTCGGAGCCGTCCACATGGACCGTGGCGGAATGTTCGCCTGCGTCGGATCGAGCGGCTCCCAGCCGCCGCCGTCGTTTACGTAGATGTCGTAGTTGCGGACCTCGAGATCGTACAGCGGTCGCGACGCGATGTACGGTTCGACGAGCGGTGCACCGTTGCGATACACGATACCGTGCGCGATGCGAAACGTGTCCCCCGGCAATCCGATGACGCGCTTGATGAAGTCATCGGGAGACGGGATCGGAGGCGGAAAGACGACGACGTCTCCTTCGTGAGGAGCGTGAAAGCGATATTCGAACTTGTCGACGAGCAGCACGTCACCGACCTCGAGCGTCGGAACCATGGAGGCCGACGGAATGTAGTAGGTTCGCGCGACGAACGTGATCAGCAGCCACGCCGCAATCCCCGCCACGATGAACGGATCGAGGTATTCGTGCGCGATCGTCTGCGTGCGACCTTGCGAGCGGGCGACGAGCGGCGGCACGCTCAACACCACGCGGGCGACGGCAATGAGTGCAACCAGAATCAACAGCTCGTACGGCGTCATGCGCGTTCGCTACCGCAGAATCCGTAGGTGACCGAGCGGCCAGATGATCATCACCGCGCGGCCGATGAAACGCGCGCGTCGCCGGTGTGCCAACGGACCGGCAACGAACGGGCCGCTGAACTGCGCGAAGCCCCAGAGATGTGAATCATCAGAGTAGTTGCGATTGTCGCCGAGAACGAGGTAAAAGCCTGCTGGAATGCGATTTGCGGCCTGCCACATCGCCTGCGGCGGAACGTCCGCGACCGCGGGGTTGAGCGGCTTGCCGTCGACGACGATCGTGTCGCGCTCCACGGCGAGGTCGTATTGCGGGGTCTCGTTGTCGTAGGGCTCCCGTACGACTTTGCCGTTGCGATACAACACGCCGCCAGCGATGCGAATCGTATCGCCGGGAACGCCGACGATGCGCTTGATGAACGGTATTCCTCGCGACGGCACGGGCGGCATGAAAACGGCGAGATCGCCGGCGCGCGGCGCGCGGAAGCGGTAGGCGGCGACGTCGACGAGCACCGTGTCTGCAACGCGCAGGGTTGGAATCATCGAGATCGAGGGAATAGAAAACGGTCGCACGACAAAGGTGAACAGAAAGAGCACGACCAACGCCAGCGCGACCGTTCCCTCAAAGAGGAGTCGCGCGCGCCTTATTTCTGGGTCCTCTTCTCCTTGATGCGGGCGGCCTTGCCGACCTTCTCGCTCAAGTAGTAGAGCCGGCTGCGACGGACGACGCCACGCTTGCTCACCTCGATACGCTCGACGCGCGGGCTGTGCAGCAAGAACGTCTTCTCGACGCCGATGCCGTGCGCGACGCGCCGCACGGTGATCGATTCGCTGCTCGCAGCGCCCTTGCGCACGGTGACGACGCCTTCGAACATCTGAACGCGCTCTTTCCCGCCCTCGATTACCTTTGAGTACACCTTGACGGTGTCCCCGCTGCGGAAGTCGGGAAGCCGCTCCTTGCGTTGCTCGCGATTGAGAAGATCGATAACGTTCATGGAACCACGGCATGATAGCACGGGCGCTTGCCGTGCTGCAACCGCGGCTTGGCGAGGATCAGCCGGGCGCGCTGCCCCGGCGCGCCGCGGTCCGGCGCCGAGACTCCTCGCGGCGCCACGCCGCGATGGCCGCATGGTTGCCGGAGAGGAGAACCTCCGGCACCGCCACGCCGCGAAAGACCGCCGGGCGCGTATAGCACGGGTAATCCAGCGCGTCTTGCGTGAAGGATTCCGGCTCCCGGGACGCCGGGTCCAGCACGCCCTCGACCAGGCGTACGGTGGCGTCCATAAAGGCGAGCGTCGGGATCTCGCCGCCCGTCACCACGAAATCGCCGAGGGAGTACTCCTCAATCGGATAGAGCGCTCCGAGCCGCTCGTCGATGCCCTCGTAGTGACCGCAGACGAAGATCACGTGTTCGAGGGTCGCGAGACGGCGGGCGCTGCTCTGCGTGAAGGGCTGCCCCGCCGGGCTCGGGACGACGATGGCCCGTCGCTCCGCAGCCGCGTCTGCGAGGAGGCCGTCGAGCACGCGGGCGATCGGCTCGAGGCGCAGCACCATGCCGGCTCCTCCGCCGAAGGGCGCGTCGTCGGCGCGGCGGCTATCGTCCAGCGCATCGAGCAGGTGGTGATACCGAATGTCGACGATGCCCGCCTCGACTGCGGCGCCGACGATCGAGAGGCCGACGAAGGGCGCGAAGACCTCCGGGAAGAGCGTGACGACGTCGATCGTGAACACGATGCCGTAATGCTTAGGTGGCTCGCATCGCTGCTCCCTCGACGATCGCTGCCCGTGTCGCCGCGAGAGCGCGCGCTCGCGCTGCTCGAACGCGGCGACGCTGGCGAAGCGGAGCCGCTCTTCGAGGCGCTCCTGGCGGTAGCGGACGCGCCGGGCGAGCGGGCATTTCTGCTCAACAAGCGCGGCGTAGCGCGCGCGGCGCAAGCAAGGATCGTCGAGGCGGTCGAGGATTTCACCGCGGTTCTGGCGCTGGATCGGCGATACGTGCCGGCGATCGTGAACCTTGGCAACGTTGCGTTCGAGCAAGACCGCGCCGCCGAGGCATTAGCGCGATACGAAGAGGCGATCGCGCTCGATCCGCACCACGCCCGCGCGTTCGCTGGCGCGGCCGCCGCCTACAAGCGGCTTGGCCGCTACGCCGATGCCGTACGCGCCATCCGCACGGCGCGGCGGCTCGAGGCCCGCAGGCTCATTTCTTGGCGGGTGCTTCGACGCTCGTGATTTCCAGCAAGTATTCGAAGAGCTGCGGCAGCGAGATTTTCTCGAGCCCGGTTTGCCGCTTGATCGCGTCGTCATCCTCGCCTTCGTCGCGCAGATAGCAACGGGTCTCGACGCCGGCGTCCTCTTCGCTGACGAATGAAACGGCAAATCCGCGTCCGGGAAGCTCGTCGTAGATGCGCATGGTCCGTGGATTGACAATCTCTACCGAATGCGCGGGGTTGTGCGCGTCGAAGACCAGGATCCGCAGATGTTCGTAGTTGGTGATCTCGATCGATCCGACGACGAAGACGTTCTTCGCCGAGAGGAACTCGTGGCCGCGCTTGCCGCGCGCCGAGACCTCGTAGAAGACGCGATGCGCGACGAAACGATGGAGAATTTTGCGCAAGGTCGCCAAGGAGGCGAGCGTCTCGGTACGGTTGCCCCGCGTATAGATGATCTTCACGGGCGGACCCCTGCTCTTGCACGGGTACGCAGGTGGCACCTGCCGAAGGATACGCTCGAGGTTTCCTAGATGTTCTCGGTCCCCGACATTCTCGTCGTCTCCGTGCTCGCGCTCTTACTCTTCGGCCCCGAGAGGCTCCCTAAAGTCATGCGCCAAGCTGGCCGCATCATGCGCGACGTGCAGAACACCTCGCAGTCGTTCATCGCGGAAATGGAGCGCGCCGCGGACCTGGACGAGCCTCCGAAGCCGTAGACCGCGAGCCTTCCCTTTAGATGTTGAAGTTTTGGCGCAGTTCGCTGATGCGCTGCTGCACGAGCGTACGCACCTGCTGATTGATGCGTTCCTTCTGCTCGTCCGGAAGGCGGCGGTAGACGAGGTAGCCGGCGGCGGACACGATGCCCCCGAGGACCCCCACGAGCAGCGCCTTCCCGACCTCGCGTCCGTCGGAGTCGACGCGCTCGTAGCTCGAGGAGGCATTGGGCGCGTGCGGCCCTTTGTAGCCGTTGCTCCCGGTGTCGGCGGTAGACCAGGGCGCGTCGTGCGGCTTGGCGCTGAAACTCTCTGACATACGATCTCCTTCGCGGTGCTCCATACTCTTACCCGGTTTTATCGGAACGCCGACGCACGCGAACGTGCCGCGGGTACTGCTTTGCCAAGTGCGCGATCGAGAGCTCGGCGGTGGCGACGATGGCTCTCAGCGCCGCATCGCTCCGGGCGCTGCGCGGCCAACGCATGCGAAGCTCGCCCGGCAGCGCCGTGGCGTCGAGCGGCACGCGGACGTGCTCTTCGAGACCGAGGCGCGCGGCCTGGAGTATCGCCGAAGCGGCGGCGCAGACGAGGTCTTTGCCGTGTGGGCCCGCGTCGGCATGGCCCCGGGCAACGATTGCCGTGACGCGCTTGCGCGCGTCACGAAAGAATGTTACCTCGAGCAATTAGACGACGTTGATCTTCGTGATCTTGACTTCGGCGAAGTGCTGGCGATGGCCGGAGAGCTTGCGCACACGCTTCTTCGGCTTGTAGTGGAAGACGAGGATCTTCTTGTCGCGAGCGCGCCTGAGCACGGTGCCGCTGACCGAGGCGTCGGCGACCGTGGGCGAGCCGACCTTGACGGCTTCTCCGCTGCCGGCAAGCACGACGCGATCGAACGTGACGTCGGCGCCGGCGTCGCCGGGCACGTCGCAACGGATGACGTCGCCCTCGGCGACACGATACTGCTTGCCGCCGGTCTCAATGATCGCATACATGACTCCGGTACGATACCAGCCGCCCCAAAGGGGTGTCAACGCATGGGCTTGACGCCGCGGTTACTTGATGTTAGATTAGTCTATATTATAGAATAATCTGGAGGACTACTCCCATGAACTCATCCGAAGCGCGCGAGCACCTTGAAATGGCAGAGCGCATCGTCGCCGCCTCGACCCGGGAGCTCTCGTTGCGGTATGCCGCGCCATTCTTCATCGCCTGGGGCCTGGCGAGCGGTACCGTCTGCCTGATCTTCCAGCTCATTGAGCGCGGACTTGTCCCGGCGACGGCGACGTGGGCGAGTGGGGGGCTCCTCGCCGCTGCGGTGATCTTCAGCGTCGTCTACGCGCGGCGCAAAGCCAGATGCGCGCGCCTCACGTTCTTACAGCGCGAGTTCCTCAACGTGCTCTGGATCGCTATGGGCGTTGCGTTCGTGAGCAACGCGGGAGGGTGGAATATCTTCCCGACCTTCGGCCTTAGCGCGATATACACGATCGCCGCGTCGATCGTACTCTTCTATATCGGTCTGCACGAGAATCGGCGAGCGCTGCTCGGAGGGATCATTCTTCTCGTCTCGCTCGTCGTCGCCAACTTCATGCCGACCGTCGTGGGCTACGTTCTGGCTGCCGGATTCTATCTCGGCTACGCCGGTTTCGGCGTCGCCGAGTTGATGGCGCGTGAATGAGTCGATGGACGAGCTCTTGCTTTCCAAAGTCCGCCTGGGCATCGTTGCGGCGCTCCTTGCCAGCGAATGGACGTCCTTCGGCGCGCTTGCCGAGACAACCCAAACGACCGGCGGCAATCTTGGCGCCCATCTCGCGAAACTCGTCGACGCCGGCTACGTAGAAGAAGAGAAGCTTTTCGTCGCCCGGAGACCACAATCACGCTACCGTCTTAGCGCGCGCGGACGGAAAGCATTCCTGGAGCACGTCGCGCAATTGCAATCGTTGGTCAAGGGAGCATCATGAAAATAACAAGGGCACTCGTCACGACCGTCACGTTTTGTGCGCTCACCTGCTCGTTGGCAGCGGCGAGCGTTCCGCCGCCGGCGCCACCGCCGGTGGCGACGTTCGACGTCGGATCGCTCCACGTCGAGCAGTATGGCAGCGGTCCGAAAACCCTAGTCTTCATCCCGGGTCTTACGTGCGGCCCCTGGGAGTGGAGCGGCCAGATCGCTCACTTCGCTCCCGGCTACACGATCTACGCGCTCACCCTTCCGGGGTTTGACGGACGTCCGGGCATTTCGGGGCCGCTCTTCGCAACGACGACGGCGGATTTCTGGAGGCTGCTGCACGAGAAGCACATCGTCAAGCCGATCGTCATCGGCCACAGTCTCGGCGGCACTATGGGATTCATGCTCGCAACGCAGCATCCCGAGCGCCTCGGCGGCGTCGTCGCGCTGGACGGCCTGCCGATTCTGCCGGGAATGAACTTCGTACCGCGAGCGCAGGTCGAACAGATCGCGTCGCGGACGGAGGCGCAAATTGCGTCGACGACGCAGGCGCAGTTCGCAGCATACGAACGCACGACGGCCATCCCACCGCTCGTCACCGCGCACGGCGACGCCGATGCGATCGCCGCGCTTGCAGGGAAGAGCGATCCGGGTGCAACCGCCCGGTGGCTCGACGAAGACATGCTACTCGATCTGCGCCCGGAACTTCCCAAGGCCACGGTGCCGATTCTCTTAATCGCACCATTCGATGTGAGCGTGGATGCGCAGTATACGCTCACGACCGCCGAGGCGAAGCGCACGTACTATGCGAGCCTCGTTAGCGGCGCTCCAAACCTTCAGATCGTGATGATCGATCGCGCGCGTCACTTCGCGATGTACGACCGGCCGCACGCCGTCACCGATGCGATCGCACACTTTCTTTCGAACGTGAACGTGCCGCATCAGGCTGCAGCCGGCGCGCAGACGCCGTCTCCCGCGCCGGCGCCGTCGCTGCCGCCTTTGCCTGCGAACTGCACTGCGGTGAGGCAGCCCTTCAGCGGAACGATCTGCGCGCCGTCGAGCGGCGGAACGCATCCCGCCGTCATCTTGCTGGGCGGCTCCGAAGGCGGCGATCTCATGGGGCGTACGCTCGCGCCGCTCGTCGCGGAGCACGGATACCTGGCCGTCTCGGTCGCGTACTTCAAGGAGCCTGGGCTCCCGCAGACGCTCGTCGACATTCCGGTGGAAACGGTGGGTCGCGCGTTGCACGCGATCCTCGCGCGGCGCGACGTCGACCCGGACCACATCGCAATCCTCGGCGGCTCGAAGGGCGGCGAGCTCGCGCTGCTGGCAGCATCGACCTATCCGCAGATCACGGCGGTCGTTGCCGACGTGCCTTCGCCCGTCGCGTGGCCCGGCCTCGGCCCGTACGGCCAGCCCGATCACTGCTCGTGGACGCTCGGCGGCAAGGAACTCCCGTGCGTACCCGAGAGCGAAGGCGGGGCGGCCGCGCGTGAAATCCAAAGCGAGTACGCGGCGCACGAGCCGATGACGATACGCGCGCTGTACGACCAGTCGCTGCAAACGGCATCTGCCGCAGTCGTGAACGCCGCGTACTTCCCGCTCGAGCACATTCACGGCCCGGTGCTCTGCTTGAGCGCCGCGGACGACCAGCTCTGGGATTCACCGGCGTATTGCCGTATGACGCTTGCCTATCTGCGCGCACGCCATCATCCGTACGCCGACCGCGCCATCGACTACCCGAACGCGGGACACACGTTCTTGTGGGCGATACATGGACCGCGATCGGTGGTACTTTCGGTTCCGGTTCCGGGCGGCGCGAGCATCGCACTCGGCGGCACCGTTGCCGGAGACCTTCAAGCCTCCGCGCTGGCGTGGCCCGTCATCTGGCAGTTCCTGGCGACGGCCTTGCAATGATACGCAAACCCGGTTCGCCGTGGTGGTATCGAAGACGATCGCTCGTCATCTTCGCGATCTACTTCGCCGGCTTCGCCTTGGGGCCGGTAGCGCTGGGCGCGCACGCGTCGGAGGTGGCGCCGGCGTTCGTTTGGTTCGCGCTGCGCGTGCATGCCGATCCGGCCATGCTGCTATGGTGCGCGACGGGGCTCACGATGGCCGGGTTTCTGATACGGCTCTGGGGCTCGGCATATCTGAGCGCGAGCGTCGTATGGAATTCGGATGCGCGCGACGATCGACTCATCGTGGACGGGCCTTTCCGTTTCATTCGCAATCCGCTGTACTTTGGCAACAATCTCCAAGCGCTCGGAATCGGTGCGATCGCATCGCCGTACGGCTTCCTCTTCATCGTGCTCGGGAGCGTTGTCTTCACGGCGCTGCTCGCTGCGCACGAATCGGGGCTCATGCACGCGCGCTACGGTGCCGTCTACGAGCGCTATCGCGCGGCCGTACCGAGCATGGTTCCGCGGACGATACCGGCGCGCGTCGAGGGTAGCGTTCGCGGGGCGCCGTCGTTCGCAAACGGCATGCGATCGGAGCTACTGACCGCCGGCCTCGCGCTCGGAATGCTCGGCATGGCGCTCTACGGCCCAACCGCAATGCCGTTCCTCGGCGCGTGCTGGGTCGGCGGCTGGGTTCTGCAGGCGAGCCTGCGTGCGCGCGCCCACCCGCGAGTCTGACGGTGCATCGCGGATCGGCGCAGAAGAGGTACGGCATGATTACCGGTATGGACTTGAGCGGGTACATGGTCAAAGACGCAGCACGCGCAATCGCGTTCTATCGTGACGTGCTCGGTCTCGAGCCGTCACGCATCTACCCCGAGAACCGCGGCGCGGAGTACGATCTCCCGGACGGCACGACGTTCGGGCTATGGGGCGGCGGCGGCAAGGTGATGCCGTTTCAACCGAGCAACGGTATCCTGTTCGCCGTCGACGATCTCGACAAGGCTGTGTCTTCAGTCAGGGCTCGCGGCATCCCGATCGTCATGGAACGCGAGACGCCGAACTGCTTCATCGCGGTGATCGAGGACACCGAAGGGAACAGCGTGTTCCTGCACAAACGCAAGGCGCCGTAGCGCCCCGCGTTTAGCGTCGCTTGCGGCGCGAGCTGTAGACGACGCGCGGTTTCGGTGCTTCGACGCTGGCTTGCGGGAAGAGCGGATTCTTCGAGCGCTCGAGGCGCTTTCCGAGCAGATACTCGATGCTGCGGATGAGCGGCTCTTCCTCGGATGAAACGAACGTGATTGCGTCGCCTTCCGCCTTCGCGCGCGCCGTGCGGCCGACGCGGTGCACGTACTCTTGCGCGAGACCCGGGACGTCGTAGTTGATGACGTGTCCGAGGTCGGCGATGTCGATGCCGCGTGCGGCAAGATCGGTTGCGACGAGCACGCGGAACTTCCCGTCTTTGAAGTCCTTCAGCGCGCGAGTGCGCTGCGACTGCGAGCGGTCGCCGTGGAGCAGATCGGCTGCGATGCGGTGCTTTTGAAGCGACGCGGCGAGCCGGTTCGCCCGCGCTTTCGTGCGCGTGAAGGCAATCGCCGAGTAGATTACGTTCCCTTTGAGCAGCTCGACGAGCAGATCGGTCTTGTGCTCCTGCGGAACGGCGTAGAGCGTCTGCCTGAGCGTTTCGACGGGTGCAGGCGTGCGTGCCAGCTCGACGCGAACGGGATCCCGCAGCATCTCGCGGACGAGCGCGGAGATGGCCACCGGGAGCGTCGCCGAGAAGAACATCGTTTGTCGATCGGCCGGTAATCGGCGCAGAATGCGCTGCACCGAAGGGAGAAAACCCATGTCGAGCATGCGGTCCGCTTCGTCCAATACGAGGATGCTGACGTCGTCGAGCCGCGCGGTTCCGCGCGTCATATGGTCTTGCAGGCGCCCCGGCGTCGCGACGATGATGTCTGCCCCGCGTTTGAACGCATCGACCTGTGGAGCGAATCCGACGCCGCCGTAGACCGCCGCTACGCGAATCTTCGTGTGCTTTGCGAGCGCGCTCAGGTGCTTGGCGATCTGTTCGGTGAGCTCGCGCGTCGGTGCGATGACGAGCGCGCGCGTTTTACCGCGCGGTTGCTGCAAAAGTGCGGTGAGAATGGGCAGGCCGAAGGCGGCAGATTTGCCGCTCCCCGTCTCAGCGCTTGCGAGAACGTCTCGTCCTTGAAGCGCGGGCGGGATCGCGAGCGCTTGGATCTGTGTGGGTTCGGTGAAGCCGAGGTCGTGCACGCCGCGCAGAAGCTGCGGCGGCAAGCCGAGGTTGTCGAAATGAGGAATGGTAGCAATCTTTCACGAGAGCGCGCGGCTCGATCGTTGACGAAAGATCGCGCAGAGGGGTTTCCCCATTATCGCACGGCGCGGGCGTCTAGGTCAAATTCAGCCGGTTGAGGCGGCGTAGCGAAACTGCCCCGGCTTCCATTCGCAGAGGCTTCCGTCGCGCATGACGAACGACTCGCAGCCGTCGACCTCCGCATTGAAATCGGCATTGCGCGCCTTGGTTGCGGGCCAGTCGACGCTCGGCTCCTGCCGTGCCGCGGCACGTGCTTTGACGTAGTCGAACTGCGGATTCTTCGTCAGCTCGTTGAGTGCTTTGGCAAGGCGCTGCGCGTCGCTCACGGCAGCAGCGTTAGGCGTTGCGTTGCGGCAGCCTCCACGGCGGCCTTCGAGTACGGCAACGGCTGCAGCGCTCCGGCGACCCATGCCGTCGCCTCGTCGGTGTAGTGCCCGGATCCCGGCTCACCCGACTCGCCCTGGGGAATCGAAATGCCGCCCGCGTCCCAGTTGCCGACATCCCATACGGCGCGGAAGCTCTGCGAAAGCGTCGGTGTCTGGACGTGCAGCGTGAATGCGTCACCGTCTCCCGGAAGCGTCGTTCCGTTCAGAAACGAGATGCCGAGCGTTGCCAGCGGATGCCTTGGCGTCACCGCGCCGGCAACGCTCCACGGTCGAATCGGGCGCGGGCTTGCGTCCGGCGCGGGCGCCGCTGCGATCGCGACGCGTCTACGGCGCGCTTGTGTCATGAACGTGGACATCGCTTGCGTGCCGCGTACGAGTGCCCTTCGCATATCGTAGACCTTCGTTGCAATGCGCGAGCCCGCGACGAAGCGCCCGTCCCAGCCGCTAATGCCGGCCATTCGCGCGAGCTCGAGCTCGGGGAGCGAGAGCGTGTCCATCTGCATCTTTGCGAAGTACGCGACGTCGTAGCGCGAACGCGCCTCGAGCAACTGCGCGATGCGGTACGCGCGGTACGGGGGTGCGAACTCCGGGCTCAAACGGTACGGATAGCCCGGACCGTACATCTTGTTGTTCGCGGTCCAGACGATCGCATTGCGCGACGGAGCGACGCGCGGGAGACGGTCGAACGGCACGTTCGGGTAGTTCTGCGCGAGATCGCGCGCCGGATGAACGAACCTTCCCCACGCAGGATCGTCGGGAATGTTCCCAGCGAGCTGATAGGCGACGCGGCCGGTGGTGTCGGCGAGCACGAAGTTTTGCGTGGGGCCGGGGTAGAGACGCAGCGCGCGCAGACCGTCTTCGATCGAGTGCGCGCGATCGAGACCATCGAAGGCCCACAACTGCGATGTGGCGTCGTCGTACGCGTCCCAGCGCACGAGAACGAAACGCCCGCCCGGCAGCGTCGCGCCGAACTCGCGCGCGCCCCGGTAATAACGCTCGTGCACCGGCAAGCCGAAGCGAACGAAAAACGTCTCCGTCGCCCAGTCGCCGGGATTGAGGTGCGGCGGTGCGTCGAAGACCGAGAGCGACGCAACCGTTCCGTTCGTCGCACCCCACGCGACGCGGTCGTCGTGCCCGAGGATCACTCCGGGAAGACCGGCGAACGTCGCGCCCGCGGCGTGATACCCAGGGAAGCGCAGGTCGACGAGATACCAGATGCCAGGGATGCCGATGCGCAGGTGCGGATCGTTGGCGAGCAGCCCGCGTCCCGTCGCAGTGTGCGCCGATCCGGCGGCCCACTCGTTGCTTCCGGAAGCCGGCGGCATCGCGAGCTCGGCAACCGGCGGCGTGCAGTGCGGCGATTGCGAGATGCGGGCGAGCCCTTGCGTCACCGGTGCGTCGTAGCAAGGATCCGTCAGCGGGTGCGCCACGTCGTAGGATTGCCCGGGAAGGACCTGCCGGTTAGCGACATCGGTCCAGAGGTCGGCGAGATCGAGTACGATGCCGAAGCTCGTGACGAGCGAATCCTGCGGCCGCCACGGCTGAGGTTTGTAGAGCAGCATCCGGAACTCAGGCGGCAGCGGCTGCGTGCGCATCGCGGCGTTCACGCCGTCGGCAAAGGCTTGCAAATCATCCTGCAAGCGCGGTGGCAAGCGTTCCCACTGAATCTGCGCGAGCTGCTCGACGGGAAGCGTGCGCTCCATCTCGTCGTTTGCAAGCGCCGGCCGCCCAAAGATCTCGGCGAGGCGGCCTTGTACGAAGCGACGCGTCAAGTCCATTTGAAAGAGCCGATCCGACGCCTCGACGTAGCCTTCGGCGAAGAACGCATCGTGTTCGTTGCGCGCCGCGATGTGCGGAACCCCGCGCGCGTCGCGCAGGATCGTCACCGGCTGCCAAACGCCGAGCCCCGATACCGTACCCACGGTCATTGCGGCCGCGCGCATGCCGAAGACGACGTTCGTCGCGTAGGCTGCTGCGAAGAGCAGGGCTGCGATGACGAGCGCTCCGGCGAGCCGTCGAAAACGCAACGCTTTAGAGTTCGACGTACACGTCGTCGCCGTCGACGCGCACCGGATAGGTTATCACCGGCATCACGGCGGGAAGTGTCAGGGCTTGCCCGGTGCGCACGTCGAAGGTCGCGCCGTGTCGCGGGCAGATGACGCAGTGCCCTTCGAGCTCGCCTTGATCGAGCGGGCCGCCGTCGTGCGTGCAGACGTCTTCGATCGCGTAGATCGCACCGTCGGCGTTGCAGAGCATGACCTCGGTGCCGCCCGCATCGACGACCTTCGTCGTCCCGGGCGCAATATCAGAGACTCGAGCGACCCTATATTCGCTCACGAAAGCACCTTACGACGGCGGTTCTCCCATGTCATTCCGAGCGTAGCGCCGTCGGCGCGGAGTCGAAGGGCAGCGAAAAAAAACACGAGGCCGCTCTTTCGAGCGGCCCGGATGACAGGAGGCCTGATACCCTACCCAACGTATCATCCTCGCACCGGATCGGCGACAATCTGGCCGGCGCGACGCTAGACTTACCCGACGGCGCCTTCCATCTCCATTTTGACGAGGCGGTTGAGCTCGACGGCGTACTCCATCGGAAGCTCCTTGACGAAGAAATCGAAGAAGCCGTTGACGATCATCGCGACGGCGTCGGCCTCCGAGAGCCCGCGGCTCATCGCGTAGAAGAGTTGGTCCTCGCCGATCTTGCTGACCGACGCTTCGTGCTCGACCGTCGAGCGCTGCTCGTGAATCTTCATCGTCGGCTTCGTGTCGCTCGACGACTCTTCATCCATGATGAGCGCGTCGCACCGCACGCGCGTCTTCGCTCCTACCGCGCCCGGATGAATTTCCACCAGACCTCGGTATGTCGTCTTACCGCCGTGGGCAGTCACGCTCTTGTTCGTAACGACGGACGTCGTGTTCGGCGCGGCGTGAATGACCTTCGCACCGGCGTCCTGGTGCTGCCCTTCGCCGGCGAACGCCATCGAGAGCACTTCGCCGCGCGCTCCTTCGCCCATGAGATAGATCGCAGGATACTTCATCGTGAGGCGCGAGCCGATGTTGCCATCGACCCACTCCACGGTGGCATTGCGGTGCGCGTACGCGCGCTTGGTCACGAGATTGAAGATGTTGCGGTACCAGTTTTGAATCGTCGTGTACCGAATCGAGGCGTCGTCGTGCGCGATCAGCTCGACCACCGCGCTATGCAGCGATGAGGTCGAGAACTTCGGCGCCGTGCAACCCTCGATGTAGTGCACCTTCGCCCCTTTGTCGGCGATGATGAGCGTGCGCTCGAACTGCCCCATGTTCTCGGCATTGATGCGAAAGTAGGCCTGTAGCGGCATCGCCACTTCGACGCCCGGCGGCACGTAGATGAACGATCCGCCGGACCAGACCGCGGAGTTCAACGCAGCGAACTTGTTGTCGGCGACCGGGATGATGGTCGCCAAATACTTGCGCACGATCTCGGGATACTGCTTGACTGCGGTATCCATGTCGCAGAAGAGCACGCCGGTCCGCTCGAGTTCCTCGGTTACCGAGTGGTAGACGACCTCTGATTCGTACTGCGCGGAGACGCCGGAGAGAAACTTACGCTCGGCCTCGGGAATACCGAGGCGGTCGAACGTGCGCTTGATGTCGTCGGGGACGTCATCCCACGAGCGTTCCGTCTTGTCGGTCGATTTCACGTAGTAGTGGATGTTGCCGAAGTCGATCTCCGAGAGCAGCGCGGTGTCGCCCCAGGTCGGCATGGGCTTGCTTATAAAGACTTCAAAGGCCGCCAAGCGGAAGTCGCGCATCCACTGCGGCTCGTTCTTCATCTCGCTGATGCTCGCGACGATCTCTCGCGTCAAGCCCTTATCGGACTTGAAGACGTAGTTCTCGGGGTCGTGAAAGCCGTGCCGATACTCCTCGAGCAGCTCGCCCGGAGAGACCTTCAGCTGGGTTGCCATGACTTCAGCCTATCCACCCAAGGGCCAATAGTCAAGATAGTTAGGGTTCAGCTTCACTATCTGGTTCT
>DATKRS010000021.1 GCA_035532035.1 Candidatus Dormiibacterota bacterium | reverse complement strand
GTGTGTGCGCGAGCGCTGTTGCGTCTAACGGTACGGCGCTAGCTCGTGTTTGTCAATAGGCCACTAACGCTATGGCTTTTGCCTAACAGCCGATACGTTGTGCGTCACGCCAAGAAACGAAGAACGCCCGCGCTAAGACGGACGTTCTTCGTTGCGCGCGGCGAATCGCCGCCTAGACCTGTTGGCGATCGAGGATTGGTTTGACCAGCGGCTTCACTAAATCCGGCAACCTGCTGTAGATCGCGCTGTCGACGCGTTGATTCTGCTGCGCCAGCATCGCGACGAGATGCGACTTGTGAAGATCGGATCGCACCTGCGTCGAGAGTGGAAAGAGCAGCGCGACGAAGAGCACCACCCAGAGCAGGATCGCACCCTTTGCAAAGCCGACGATGCCGCCGCCGACCGCGTTGCCCGCGCCGAGGATGGGAAGGCTCGTATAACGCGAGACGATCCCAAGCAAGACGATGATCACGCCGTAGACTATTAGTCCGCTGACGACCATGCCGGTGATGTGCGCCGATCCGGCATTCATCTTGAGCGTCTGCTCGAAAATCGCATCGAGCATGCCGTTGTAGTACAGCGGGACGGCAAGTGCGAGGAGAACGGCCACCACGCCGCCGAGTTCGGAGAGCAAACCGCGCGCGAAACCTTTGATGGCCGCAATCGCCAGCACGGCGACGATGACGACGTCTGGCCAGCCGACATATCCATTCATACTCGTACCGTTGCCCCCAATCGCTTGTGGAGCGCTTCTATGGCCCGGGCGACGGCGGCGTCCGCCTCCTCGTCCGTGATCGTGCCGTCGAAGCGGCGCATCGTCGCCCGCACAGCCAAACTCTTCCGGCCTCGTTCAACCTGCGGGCCGCGATACTCATCAAAAACACGCACGGCCGTACAGATATCTCCTATGGCCTGCGCAGTGATTGCTTCGACGCCCTCGGCGCTTACCTCTGCCCCGAGCGAGAGGGCGAGATCCCGGTAGGTCGAGGGGAATCGTGAGGGAGCCCGGTATCGCGGCAGGAGGCGTTCCGGCAGGCGATCCAGGCGCACCGACCCCGCGTAGAGCGCGAAGGGGGCGGCGTACGCGCGTTCGTCGCGGGGGTCGACCCGTCCGAAGACCGCCACGGCAACGTCGTCGACGAGCAGCGCCGCGCACTTTCCGGGGTGCAGTCCGCGGCGCTCGGCCGGTTCGACGCGCGGCCGGCGTCCGGTAAGGGCGCGCACCAGCGCCTCGACGTCGCCCTTGCAGCGCAGGAACTCCGCGTCGCGCCACGGCGGATCTTCACCGCGCTCTGCGGCGACCGCGAAAGCGAGGACGGGCGTCTCTGCGACGAGACCGCCCTCGTCGGCGAAGACGTGACCGATCTCGAAGAGCCGGTAGGGGTGCGTGTTGCACGCGAGCTGCGCGAGGAGCGCTGGAGCGATCTCGGTGCGAAGGTAGCGGTGCTCTTCAGAGAGCGGGTTGCGCAGCTCGACCGCGCCGTCGCTGCGCCGGCCGAGCAACGAGTAGGTGATCGTTTCGTGGTATCCGAGCGCGCACATCGTACGCGCCGCGTCTGCCTCGAGCTCGTACTCGCGGCTCGAAATCTCGTGCGACGCAACCGCCGGCATCGCGGCCTCGATCGCGTCGTAGCCTTCCATGCGCGCGATCTCTTCGACGAAGTCCGCAGCGATGGCAAGATCGTTGCGCCACGGCGGAGCGGCGACCTCGAGGTGCCCGTCATGCGTTGCGACATTGCATCCGAGCGCGGTCAGATCGTCGGCAATGCGCGCGTCGTCGAGCGTGATGCCGAGCAGGCGCGTGACGTCGTCCCGCCGCAACGAGACACCCGGGCGTGGCGTCGTCTGCGCGCCGGCTACGACGGGAGCGTACGCACGGGCGCCTATATCGACGAGCATCTGCGCCGCACGCGAAGCGGCGACTCGCGCAAGCGCCGGTGCGATCGATTTCTCGTGCCGCGTCGACGCTTCGGTGCGCAAACCGAAGAGTTGCGCCGTGCGGCGCACGCGAGGGCCCGCGAATGTGGCGGCTTCGAGCAGGATCGCGGTCGTCTCCGCGCCGACTTCGCTCGCCGCTCCTCCCATCACGCCCGCCAAGCCGAGAGCGTTCTGCGCATCGGCGACGACCAGCGCCGCCGCGGTCAGCCGGCGTTCGACGCCGTCGAGCGTCAGCAGCGGTTCCCCCGGCCGCGCGTCACGTACGACGAGGCGTTGCTCGCAGACGTGGGCCGCGTCGTAGAAATGCAATGGCTGGGCCGTTTCAAGCATGACGTAGTTCGAAACGTCGACGACGTTGTTGATCGGTCGCACGCCGCACAATGCGAGGCGCACGCGCGTGCGCGCTGGGCCGAGCGTCACGCGCAGTCCGTCAAAGCGCTGGAGGACGAAGCGCGAGCAGTCCGGCGTTTCGATTGCGACGCGCGCCGGCGGCTGCGGCTCACCCGTGCCCGGGTTTTCGAACGACGGCAAGCGCAGCGCAGCGCGGTACGACGCAGCGAGCTCGCGCGCCAGCCCGATTGCCGACATCGCATCGACGCGATTGCCGGTGATTTCGACGTCGAGGACGTCGTCGGCGAGTCCGAGCATCGTAACGACGTTCTCGCCCGGCGTCGACTCCGCGTCGAGTTGCATGATGCCGTCGGCTTCGAACCACTCGGGCGGCAGTGCGAGCTCGTCAGGCGAGCAGAGCATCCCCTCCGACGCGACGCCGCGCATCGTGCGCCGCTCGATCGTCAGGTGCGGCAGGCGCGCGCCGATTTGCGCAACGGGGACGACCTGCCCGGCGACGACGTTCGTTGCCGCCGTTACGATCGTCAGCGGTGCGGCGCCGCCGGTGTCGACGCGGCAAAGGTTCAGGCGGTCTGCGTTCGGATGGCGCTCGATCGATGCGATGCGGCCGACGACGACGTTCTCGATCGCGGGGCGCCGCACGATCTCTGCGACCGGAAAGCCGAGCATGGCAAGGCGTTCGGCGATCGCTTCCGAGTCCGCGGGCAAGTCGACGTACTCGCGCAGCCAGGAAATGGGGATGCGCATCTATGCCAGCTGCTCGAGGAAATCGGGATCGCCGTCGACGAATCGGCGAACGTCGTCGACGTCGTATCGCACGAGCGCGAGTCGCTCCGCCCCGAAGCCGAACGCCCAACCGGAAACGACCCCGGGATCGTACCCGACCTCGCGCAGCACGTTCGGGTGCACCATGCCTGCGCCGCCAAGCTCGATCCATCCCGAGCCGCCGCACATGCCGCATGCGTTCGCGCGGCCCGCGCACTTCGGGCACGTCGTGTCGACTTCGGCGCTCGGCTCGGTGAACGGAAAGAACGACGGCCGGAAACGCACCTGCTGGTACGGCCCGAAGAGCGTGCGGCAGAGCCCCGTCAGCATGCCCTTGAGATGCCCGAAATGCACGCCCGTCGCTACGAGCAGCCCTTCGATTTGATGAAACTGAAAGAGGTGGCGCGCGTCGACCGCGTCGCGCCGGTAACATCGCCCGGGTGCAACGATCGCCACCGGCGGCGCGTGCAACTGCATCGTGCGAATCTGCATCGGCGACGTGTGTGGTCGCAACAGCAGCGAGTCGTTGATCCAGAACGAGTCGAACCCTTCGCGCGCCGGATGCTCCGGCGGAATGTTCAGCGCGTCGAAGTTGTAGTAGTCCGGCTCGACCTCGGGACCCAGCACGACAGCGAAGCCGTGACGCTCGAAGTATCCGCATGCGTCCTCGATGACGCGGCGCACCGGATGCACGGAGCCGAGCTGCGGCATCGTCGCCGGAAACGTCACGTCGACGTGCTGCTCGAGCGATGCCTCGACGTCTCTGGCTTCCAGCTGCTCGTGCCGCTCTCGCAGAAGCGCTTCCATTACGGCAACGGCGTCGTTGATCTCCTTACCGGCTCCCGGACGCTCGTCGGGCGGCAGTTTTCCAATGCTCCGCCTGATCGTCGTGACCTCGCCGTTGCGCCCGAGATACGCGATTCGTGCTTCGTCGAGCGCTCGCTCGTCGCCGGCGGCCTGGACGGCAGTCGCAAAGCGCTCTCGCAAGGCGCCTAACAGCGTCGCTAGCTCGGTCATCCTAATCGGTCATCCGAAAATGAAAAGGCCCGGCATCATGCCGGGCGCTTTCTTGAAGGTCCTCGAGACCTCTTCGTGGGTTCAGCTCGGGCTCGGCGCGGCGTGTGTCCGTCGATATGCCAGGTAGGCGTTGATCGACCCCGTTTGAGCGAAGAGTTTCCAGAAGAAATCGCAGGTTGCCATTGGGCGTCTGGTCTCCTTCTTGCACCGATTGCTCCGGCACGACGGTCCGGAATGGGGTGAGTATACCACGCGTTTCGGAGGCCCGGTAGTCTTGACAATCCGTGAACAATTGACCTCAGCGGAGGGGGCGTCGGCTCGCTTCGTAGAGCGCGATCGAGCCCGCCACGGCGGCGTTGAGGCTCTCGGCACGCCCCTCCATGGGAATCCGCACGCTGCCCGTGCAGAGCTCGGCCCAGGCCCCGAGCCCCCGGCGCTCCTGACCCACGACGAGCACCCTCGGAGCGACCGGCAACTCCCAGACCGGCAGAGCGCCCTCGGCCGTGAGGCCGAGTACCGGGAGCGAACCTATGGCCTTTGCGACGTCGTCAGGGCCCGCAACGGCGAAGGGGACGCGAAATAGCGCCCCGGCCGCTGCCCGGACCACCTTAGGATGGTACGGATCGACGCCGCGGCGGCCGAACACGACGCCGGTCGCTCCGAATGCCTCGGCCGCTCGCAGGAGGCTGCCGGCATTGCCGGGATCGGCGAGGTCGGCGAGCAGCAGCACCGTGCCGGCGGCATCGAGAATGGCTCGCAGGGTCCCGGGCGCCCGGCGCGCGAGAACGACGATGCCGGTCGGCGACTCGACGTCCGAGAGGCGCCCTGCGGCGCGCTCGCTGACCGACCAGAGGCGAACGCCCGAACGCTCCGCCTCCTGGAGGAGCGGCGTCGCGTCGTACGCGGCGGGGGTGACGTAGATCTCGTCGATCGCGATGCCGCTGCGCAGCGCCTCTCGTAGCAGCGTCGGACCCTCAAAGAGGAAATGGCGTGCGCCGGCGCGCCCCTTGGGGGAGAGGAGCGAACGCGCAGCGGCGAGGCGTGGCGCGCGCTCTCCGAGCCGCGGCGGCATCGTCATCGCGCGCGGCTGCGGGCCGCCGCGTAGGCGCGCGTTGCGATGAAGACGAGCGCGGCGAAGATGGCGGCAAGCGTGTCAGCGATCTTATCGTTGAAGTGGCGCGGGAAGAGGGCATTGGCGACGAGGTTCGCGCCGTAGACCGCGATCACGAGAAGGACCAAGAAGTAGCCGAGCCATCCCAGCTCCCCGAGGATTGACTGCTGTCGCACCGCATGAGGATAACATGGCGCAAGACCTTCCGCAGACCCTGTCGTCGCAGATCGCTTTCTCGGGGCCCGTCTTTCGCGTGCGGATCGACGAGCTGCGCTACGACGACGCGAGCGCGCACCGCTGCGACGTCGTCGAGCATGCAGGTTCGTTCGGCATCATCGCGCTTTCCGCGCCGGGCGAAATCGTGCTGGTGCGGCAGTACCGTCACCCGGTGCGACGTTTTCTCTGGGAGATTCCGGCGGGCACGGCCGACGGCGCAGAGGAGCCGATCGACGGCGCATTGCGCGAGCTCGCCGAGGAGACGGGCTATCGCGCGGGGCGTATACGCCCGCTCTGCACGGTCTTCATGACGCCCGGCTTCTGCGACGAGATCATGTATTTCTTCGTTGCGGAGGATCTGCGCTCGGGAACGCAATCGCTCGACGACGACGAGCGCATCGAGGTAGGCCGCTTTACGCTCGAACGAGCGCGCGATCTCCTGGCGGCTGGAGATATCGCCGATGTAAAGACTCTGCTAGCTTTGCAGTGGATGACGTGCGGAGAGGGTGAACTCGGCTGTGGAACGGTCGATAGAAGAGATTGACCGCACCCACCGGGGTGCAACCGGAGGAAGAGAAATCGTGGAAATCCCGGGTGACATCGACGCCGTTCTCAAGCGTATCCTGAACGGCACGCGCCCGGTCGCGAAGAGCGACCGCTCGGTTCTCGCGGCAGAAGACGAGGCGTATCTCGCCTCCCTCATCGACGCGGTTCGCACGGGCCGCAGAGCGGTGCTCATCGTCGAAGACGCCGACGAACGGCTGCGGTACATGTTCAGCAATGCATCGCCTGCGGAAGCCGTCGCGATGCTCGGGAAAGTCACCGAAGCCACCGGCCGCCGCATCGCGGAAAGCGACATCTAACGAACGTCTCGAGAACGAAGGGTGGCATATCTCTTTGGGCGCGTTGCCCTACGGCGTAAACGCGATGAAGTCGATCTTCCCGTCGGGGGTGAGCGTCAGGCGATAGTGGCGCTCGCCGTTTGCGAAGCGTACCAAGAACTCGTACGTCGTCGTACCGTGCTGTGCCGGAGCGCTCGAGATGGGAACCAGCGATTCGACGCGGCCAAGCCGATCGATCTGCGCCCGGCGCACGACGTCGTCTGACAGGTATGCGCTGAAGCCTGACGTGAGCTGCGTGCGATCGATGCGATCGCTCGCCAGGCGCGCGAGCCATTCGCGCGCGCGCTCCACGACGCCGTTTTCGATACGCTGCCTGCTCGGCGGAACCACGATGTCGAGGATGCGCCCGGCGATGCTCTCCGGCAATAGGGCCGCCTCGTGCATGGAATCCACGTTGGTCAGCACGATGACCGCGACGTGCTCGTCGGGCAGCACCGCGTTCATGGCATGAAACCCGGGGATCTCGCCGTTCTGCCAGACGAAACGCCTGCCGCTGCGACGGTCGATTGCCCAGCCCATGCCGCGCCGCTCGTACGAGCCGGCGATTCCCGGCGTGAACATCTCGCGCACCGCATCGACGCGCAAAAGAATCGGAAACGCGATGTCCCATTTTGCAAGATCGTACACGTCGCTGACGATGCCCGCGTTGCCGTCGAGACGCGTCGCGCTCCACGGCCGGGCGCGCTCGAACCGGCCGTTCTCGCGCGTGTATCCGACGGCGCGATTGGGGGAGAGACCGGTATCGCCTTCATAGAGCGTCGCGTCCATCACGAGCGGAACGAAGATGTGCTGCTGCACGTAATCCGAGAGCGGCTCGCCGGCGACGCGCTCGACGATCTTTCCGGCGAGGATGGCGTTCAGGGGATTGGGCGCGTAGGACGCGCCGGGCGTCGCCATGGGACGTGCGGCGTTTGCCGATGCCAGCAGATGTGCCCAGTTCGTGACGTTCGGAAGTCCCGACGTCTGATCGAGGAGCTCGCGAATCGTGACGTATCGCGCGATGGTGACCTCGGGAAGATACTGCGTCACCGTGTCGTCGAGTTTGAGCTTGCCGTCCTGGGCGAGCAGGAGGATCGCTGCGGCCGTGAACTGCACGCTGATCTGCCCAATGCCGAACTGGGTGCCGGGAGAGACGACGACGCGGCGGGAGAGGCTTGCGGTTCCGAAGCCTCGCGCGTAGACCAAACGCCCCGATTCGACGACGCCGACGGCAACGCCGGGAGCGCGGTGAGCCCGTAGCTCCGCGGCGACGATCGCGTCGATGCGGTGCGCCGTTGCGGGGGTGAAGCCGATCACCGCCGCGAGCGACAGGATCGCGATCAAGAGATTACTTTCCGACCGCCTGTTTCGCCATGCTCAGCAACGTCCCGAACGCCTTCGCGTCGCTCACCGCAAGATCGGCAAGAGCCTTGCGGTTCAGGTTGACGCCGGATTTCTTCAAGCCGTGCATGAGCAGCGAATACGAGAGACCCTCGCGGCGCGCAGCCGCGTTGATGCGGCTGATCCAGAGCGATCGAAAGTCCCGCTTGCGAACGCGGCGGTCGCGAAACGCGTATGCCAGCGATTTGAGCAGCGCCTCGTTTGCGACGCGGTAGTTGCGGCGGCGAGCCGCGCGAAAGCCCTTGACCAGCTTCATCACGCGCCGGCGGTGCTTGATACCGCCGACGCCGCGCTTGACGCGTGCCATGTCGAATCCTCCTTACACCAAGTACGGGATCATCGCACGGATGCGGCGCATGTCGCCCGGAGCCGTCGGTTGATCCTTACGAAAATGGCGCTTGCGCTTCTGCGACTTCTTGCTCAAGATGTGACCGCAGCCATCGAACTGATGGCGATGCAGCACTTTTCCATTCGCCGTCACTTTGACGCGCTTGGCGGTTCCTCGGTGCGTTCGAATCTTCGGCACTGGTCCTCTCCTTCTTAACGACGGCGCTTCACACCGTCAACTCCCCTACGCGCTTCCATCCGGCTCTGCGGCTGGAGCCCCCGGTTTCTTCGGGGGCAACGAATACTTCGGCGGGCCCGTCGGTGCCGAGCGCGGCGCCAAAATCATGAACATGTTCTTTCCTTCGAGTCGCGGCTCGCGCTCGACGATCGCAAGCGGCAGCATGTCCTCTGCCATGCGATCGAGTAGACGTCGCCCGAATACTGCGTACGTGATCTCGCGGCCGCGGAACATGATCGTGACTTTGATCTTGCTCCCGTCTTGCAGCAGGCGCTCCGCCATTCGCGCTTTCGTTTCGTAATCGTGCGTCTCGATTTTCGGACGGAGCTTTACTTCCTTGAGCTCGAAATGCCGCTGCTTCTTGCGCGCGTCCTTGTCCTTTTTCGACTGCTCGTACTTGAGCCGTCCGTAATCGCCGACCTTGCAGACCGGCGGCTGGGCGTTCGGCGAGATCTCGATCAGGTCGAGTCCGGCTGCGCGGGCGCGGGCCTGCGCGTCCTCGATCGGCATGATGCCGAGCTGGTCGCCGTTCTCGTCGATGACGCGCACCGTTCGGATGCGGATCTGATCGTTGACGCGAAGCGGTCGAGCTATGGCGCTCCTCCCGTGACGATCGTGATGTGACACCTCCCGTACAATAAAAAATGGCGCTGCCGCAGCAACCCCACCGTGCGGAACCGGCCGGCGGCTCCTCGCGCGTGAACCGGATCGCCCGCAGGCATCCGGTGAGCGCCCCCACGGGGAGGGTGCTGCTTCGGCTCCGAGAGCATAGCAGGCCCCTGAAGGGGTGTCAACCGGAGACGGCCCGGGCTTCGAGGCCGCGAATCGCTTCGCCGAGCCCGTCGACGAGAAAGTCGAGACTCTCGTCGTCGATAACGAGCGGCGGCGCGACCCGCAGGACGTTTTCATGCGTGTCTTTGGCGATGATCCCGCGCTCGAGAAGAGCCTCGGAGAGCAGACGCGCCGGACGATCGAGCTCGATCCCCACCAGGAGACCACGTCCACGCACGTCGCGTACGTGCGGGGAGGTGACGGCGCGGAGGCCGGCCAGAAGGCGATCGCCCGCGCGTCTGGAGCGTTCCGCGAGTCGTTCTTCGACGATCACGTCGAGGGCAGTGCAGGCGACCGCGGCTGCGAGCGGATTGCCGCCGAAGGTGCTGCCATGGTCGCCTGCTCCGAAGAGGTCCATGAGGGCGCGGCTTGCGACCACCGCGGAGACCGGGTAATACCCGCCGCCGAGCGCCTTCCCCAAGATGAGAATGTCCGGATGCACGCGCTCGCGATCGCACGCGAAGAGATCGCCCGTTCGTCCGAGCCCCGTCTGGATCTCGTCGGCCACGAAGAGGACGTCGCGCTCGCGGCAGAGTGTCGCTGCCGCAGCCAGGTACCCGTCGGGCGGAACGACGACGCCGCCCTCGCCTTGAATAGGCTCCATCATCACCGCGCATGTCAGCGGCGTGATCGCGCGCTCCAGCGCTGCGATGTCGGCGTACGGCACGAAGATGAAACCGGGAAGGAAGGGACCGAAATCGTTGCGGTACTGCGCCGTCGAGCTCGCCGAGATGGCGGCAATCGTGCGACCGTGAAAGTTGTTTGCAAAGACGACGATCTCCGCAGCGTTCGAGGGAATGCCTTTGACCTCGTATCCCCAGCGCCGCGCGAGCTTCATCGCCGTCTCGACCGCCTCCACGCCCGCGTTCATCGGCAGCGCCGCTTCGTATCCCGTGACGGCAGCGAGCTTCTCGAGGAAGAGCGGCAGTCGGTCGTTGTACACGACGCGCGACGAGAGCGATAGACGTTGCGACTGCTCTACCAGGGTCGCGCGAATGCGCGGATGAGCGTGTCCTTGGTTGAGCGCGGAGTACGCGCTCACGCAATCGAGATAGCGCCGGCCGTTTACGTCCCAAAGCCAG
This sequence comes from Candidatus Dormiibacterota bacterium, assembly GCA_035532035.1. Taxonomy (NCBI): domain Bacteria; kingdom Bacillati; phylum Candidatus Dormiibacterota; species Candidatus Dormiibacterota bacterium. Next base: position 40,963 of record DATKRS010000021.1, on the reverse strand, counting down.
ACGCCTTCGGCCCGCTCGACGACGACGTCGAGGGGGCGATAGTTGTGGGCGCCGTACTTCGTTTCGAGCGCGATCAGATCGCGGGCACGATCCTTCATGCCGTCGTATGATACCATCTTCTTCATGATTCCCCGTTCCGCAGCTTTGGAGCATCTGCTCGAGCGTGACGACGAGCGCATCTCCGAGGCCGGCAGAACGATCCTTCTTTCGCACGGCGCCGAGCGCCCTCGTGCGATCGTTCTCTTTCACGGACTCACGGCCACGCCCCAACAGTTTCGGCGCTACGCATCGGACTTGTTCGCCCGCGGGCACAACGTTCTCGTACCACGCCTTCCGCGGCACGGCTACCGAGACCGTCTCACGGAGGCGCTGGCAGGAATGACCGAGGAGCACCTGCGCGAGCTGGCGCGCGAGAGTCTCGTTGCGGCGCGCGCACTCGGCACGCGCGTGACGGTCGGCGGCTTCTCTGCAGGAGGAACGCTCGCGCTTTGGCTGGCGCAGCACGACGAGTTCGATCGCGCGGTGGCGATCGCGCCGTTTCTGGGCGCGGCAGCGGTGCCGGCACCACTCATGGCCGTGGGCGCGAACGTGCTGTTACGCCTCCCGAATCGGTTCGTCTGGTGGGATCCGATTCGGCGAGAGCGCCAGATGCCCGACGACGGCTATCCGCGATACGCGACGCACGCGTTGGCGCAGCTGTACCGTCTTTCGAGCGCCGTGATGCGCGATGCGTCGAAGATTCCTGCAGCGCGCGCCGTGATCGTGGTCCTCAACGGCGGCGAAGTCTCGGTGAGCAATGGCGCTATTCGCGCGACGCTGCGCCGCTGGCGCGCCGCAGGTGCACGGATCGAGCGCGTGGATTTACGTGGGATGCCGCCGTCACACGACATCATCGAGCCGGATCGCAACCCGAGGCTTGCCGCGCGCGTCTATCCTGCGATTCTCGAAGCCGTCGATCCGGTGCGCGATGCCGCCTAGAAGCCGTTGCGCGTGGGCCACGACGCCGGAGATGATCGAGTATCACGATCGCGAGTGGGGAAAGCCCCTGCACGACGACATGCGGCTCTTCGAGTTTCTGGTGCTCGAAGGCGCACAGGCCGGCTTGAGCTGGCTAACGATTCTGCGCAAACGCGAGGGATACCGTGCGCTCTTTGCCGGTTTCGATCCGGCACGCGTCGCGCGCTTTACGCCCGCGCGCATCACCCGTCTCCTCGAGGACCCGCGCATCGTGCGCAACCGCGCCAAGGTGGAGGCGGCGGTAAAGAATGCGCGCGCCTACGTGAAGATCCAGCGCGAGTTCGGCTCGTTCGATGCGTACGTGTGGCGGTTCGTCGGCGGAAAGCCGGTGCACGGCAAACGGCGCAGCGCTGCAGACGTCCCGGCGAGCTCGGCCCAGGCCGAGGCGATGAGCAAGGATCTGCGAGCGCGAGGGTTCACGTTCGTCGGCCCGACGATCTGCTACGCGTTCATGCAGGCCGTCGGCATGGTGAACGACCACGTTGCCGCGTGTGCCGCGGCTACGCCTGGACGCCGGAAGGACTATATGTAGTCTTTCAGACGCGGCCATAGCTGCGCGAGCGGCATGCGAATGCCGCGGCAGAGCATGATCGGAATGTTCTGCTCGTACGACATGATCCACGGCGCATCGAAGGTCGCGGCGCGGAGGCTCGAGCGGTAGAGATGCTCGCGCCTGCCGCAGTCGCCGTTGACGTCGATGACGACGTTGCCGCTGTAGCCGTGCGTTCCCCACAGCCAGTAGTTGTTGTGCCCTGAGAGCGCCGGCGGCAGATGGTACGCGCTACCGAAGACGTCGATCGCGGCGGCCTCACCGTAGTTGCTCGCGACGATCGCCGCCTGTGCGCGCTCTGACGGCGGCAGCGATCGATAGACGCGAGCGACGAGCGCCGCCAACTGCGGCCAGCCGTGCATGTCGGCGAAATCCTGCCCGATCGCGACCGGCCGGTGCTTCTCCGTCGCCGCACTCGTGTGCAGCACGCGCTCGAGCGTCGTCTCGTACGACGCGGCGCGCGCCTCGGAAAGAATCGGCTCGACTAGGGGCAGCATCCACAACGAGAAGACGGCAGCCGCGGTCGCAATCGTGAAGCGCGCCCACGTGAGGTGCCGCGTCCATTGCGCGAGCGTCAGCGCGCCGCTCGCGATGAGCAGCGGGTAGACGTTGGCCGGGTAGTAGTGCTTGCCGTGCAGCGCGATCATCATCGCGATGAGCAGCACGTACGTCCATCCGACCCAGCGCAGACGCGTGTCCGCGAAGGCGCGTATAACGCCGATGATCCAGATCGGCGCGAGGAGCGGGTTCGTGATGAGCAGTTCCTGCGCGACGTACGCCGGCGGCGAAAGCACGACGTTCTTCCCGGTAAGCTGCGCGTCGCGTAACAGCTCCCACATCGGAAATCCGTGCGCGGCTTGCCAGAGGAAGTTCGGCAACGCGACGACTGCGGCGAGTGCTATTCCCGCAGCGAACCACGGCGTGAGCAGAATGCGTCGCGACGGTGAGAGCGCGATGCCGGCGACGAGCGCGAGGCCGAAGAAAATGACGCTGTATTTTGCCTCGCACGAAACGCCGAGCGCCGCACCAACGGCGAGCCACCAGCGTGGATGCGCGCCGTTGACGAGCCGGGCGACGTAGAGTGCGGCGAGGGGCCAGAGCCACAGGCCGACCATGTCGGGGCCGACCTTCTCTCCGAACGCGCAGAGTACGGGTGTGACGGCAACGAGGAGCGCCGCGAACGCTTGGGCATAGCGTCTGCCGCCCCACTCTTCTACGAGCCTGCACGTGACGAAGACGCCGGCTGCGGCAAAGAGCGCTGCGGTCGCGCGCAGCGCGACGAGCGAGAGGCCGAAGAGTTGTGATCCCGCTGCGATGAGCGGAACGAGCGGCGGCTGGTCGACGTAGCCCCACGCGGGGTGACGTCCGCAGACGATAAAGTACAGCTCGTCGCGGAAGAAGCCGTAGTGCGGATTGGCGACGAGATGCGCGAGGAAGGTCAGTCCGGCCGCGATCCACGCGATGCGCTTCATCTTACGCGAGCGTGGGCAGCGGAAGCGACGGGCGCGTCGCGAGATCCGGACGAACGGGGACCGTACGCGCAAGCGCTTCGTCCATGAGCGTAAGCGCTGCGTCCAGCTGCGGATCGCGGCCTTCGCGGTAATCGTGCGGCGCGATGTCGACTTCGAGATCGGGCTCGGTACCGTAGTTCTCCACGCCCCAGCCGACGTCGACGAACCAGAACGAATACTCCGGCTGGGTCGTCACGGTGCCGTCCACGAGATGATGGTATGGAGCGATGCCGACGACGCCTCCCCACGTGCGCTTTCCGACGAGCGGCCCGAGTTTGTACAGCTTGAAGCAGTGGCTGAAAATATCGCCATCGGATCCGGCAAACTGATTCGTAACCGCCACCATCGGGCCGTCGACCGACTCCGGCGGATACGGCATCGGCGCTCCGTAACGTGGAATGTCGTACCCGACGCGTCTGCGCGCCAACTTCTCCAAGAGTAGCGGCGAGACGTGTCCGCCGCGATTGTAGCGCACGTCGACGATCAGTCCTTGCCGATTGAACTCGGTGAGGTACCCGCGATGGAACTCGGCAAAGCCCCACGGCCCCATGTCGGGGATGTGCACGTAGCCGACCCGGCCGCCGCTGCGCTCGTGCACGTATGCGCGCTTTGCTTCGACCCAGGCGCGGTATCGCAACGGCGCCTCGTTTGCGAGCGCTTTGACCAAGACGTTGCGCTCGGCGTTTCGCCCGCGGCGCACGGTGATCGCGACGTCTTTCCCCGCGCCGTTGACGAGTAGCCGCTCAGGGCTCACGTCGCGCGAGACGGCCCGCCCGCCGATTCCGACGATCACGTCGCCCGCATCGACGTCGAGACCCGGCTCGGCGAGCGGCGAATCGCTGTCGCGATTCCACGAATCGCCGCGGTAGATGCGCTCGATGCAATAGCCGTGCTCGGCGTCGTCCCACGCGAGGTCGGCACCGAGGAAGCCGCGCTGGTACTGCGGCGGCTCGCGAAAATCTCCGCCCCACTCGTACGCGTGCGAGGTTCCGAGCTCGCCATGCATCTCCCAAATCACATCGGAGAGATCGGTGCGCGTGCGCACGCGTTCGAGAACGGCGTGGTAACGGTCGTAGACGCGATCCCAGTCGATGTCGCTCATGTCCTCAACCCAGAACTGCTCCGTCTGCAGCCGCCACGCCTCACGGAACATCTGCGACCATTCGTCGCGTGGAACGATCTCGACCGACGCGCGATCGAGGTCGATCCAACCGCTCTTGCGGCCCGGCTCGTTTGGCGGTTTCTGCTCATCGCCGTCTTCGGGCAACTCGCACTGCGCGTCGATCGCGCGCAAGCGGTGTTGCGAACGGTAGACGAGCGTGCGAGCATCCGCACCCAGGCGGATCTCGTTGACGTCGTGAGCGATCGTTGCCGAACGCAACTGGTCGAAGTCATAGGCGAGCAGCGTTCCGCCTTCGTCGTTCTCCTCACTGGATTGCACGAACGGCTTGATCCCGCGTACGGGAAAGCGCGTGAAGAGGACGCGCTCCTTCGACGCGACGATCTGCTGGTAGTCGCCCTCCTCGACGGGAAATCCCAAGATGCGGCCGGCAATGCCGTCGAAGTCGATCGTCACGTCCTTGGGGTCGCGCTTGTCGTTGCGCTCGGCTTTGGCGGGTTCGTGGTCGCGATGAATCGGTCGCGGCTTCGGCACGAACGGCGAGGACACGTCGGCCCGAAGCGTGATGACGAACGGCCGGTGCGCCTGCGGGAAGCTCAGGTCGAACTGGAGCGCGTCGTACACCGGGTTGAAATCGCGCGTCGAGATGAAATACAGGTACCGCCCCTCGGGGTCCCACGCCGGCGAACGATCGTCGCGCAGCGGCGGCGTCACGTCGTGCACGCGCCCCGATTTGATCTTTGCGACACGCAGGATCGAGGTTCCGGCGACGGGCGACCACGAGTACGCGAGGAATCGCCCGTCGGGAGAGAATGCGAGATCGGTTATCCGCTGCGCGGGGCTCTTGTCGAGCGTGCGGGTGATGCCGTCGGCAACGTCAAGTACGCACAGTTCGTAGCGGTGGTTTGCGAACGCGACGATGTCGCGTGCCGGCGACGCGGCGAGCTCGGTGATTCGCCCGACGTCACCGACGGTGACCAGCGACACCGAGGGCGTCGTTGTGCCGAGATCGTGCATCTCCAGCTGCTCATAGCCGTTGCGATCGGTTACGCAGATAAAGCGCTTGCCATCGTGCATCCATTCCGCAAGGCGATAACGCGCGCGGCTGCCGGTTCCGTGGTGGATTGCCGCGCCTTCGAAGAACGGCATCGTGAACGGCTGCCCCCGAGAAATCAACGCGATGCTCGTGCCGTCCGGATGCGGAGCGAAGTGTTCCAGCCCCTCGGAGGCGGACTCGAAGCGACGCGCGGTTTGCGGCGCTGCGGAATGCGTCTCGATGGGGATTTCGCGCGTGTCGTCGGCAATGATGTCGTAGCGCATGATGCGCCCGCCGCTCGCGTAGACGATGCGTCCGCCGTCCGACGATGGGAAGCGTGCGTAGTATTCGTTCTCGTGCGTGTGCCGTTGGATGTCGCGCCCGTCCAGAGCGCACGAGTACACGTTGCCGATGCCGTCGTGATCGGCGAGGAAGAAGATGCGATCGGCAATCCACATCGGCCACGTGGGGTTTCCGTCGGGAAGGTCCAGGCGATCGAAGGTGCCGTCGCCGGAGGCGTCGATCCATATCTCGCCCGCGGTTCCTCCGCGATAGCGCTTCCACCGCGCGGGGTCGGTCGAGTTGCGACCGATCGCCAGTGCGTTTCGTCCGCCGTACGCAATCGTCTTGGCATGGCCCAGCGGAAGCTCGCTGGGCGTACCGCCCTCACGCGGCACAAGGAAGGCGCGCGTCTCGTTCGGATACCACGCGCCGGGATTGGCGACGAAGGCGATCTCTCGTCCGTCCTCGCTCCATCCGACCGTGGACGCGATCGTGCTGCCGAGAAAGGTAAGCCGTTGCGGCTTTCCACCTTCGGACGGCATCAGGTACACCTCGGGATGTCCCTCGTCGGTCGACGTAAAGGCGATCCACGCGCCGTCTGGAGAGAAGCGTGGAAACGAACAGCTTCCGAAGCTGACCGTCAGCCGAACTGCCGTGCCGCCATCGGCGCCGACGCTCCAGAGGTCGTCCTCGCAAACAAAGGCGATCCGGTTTCCCGCGATCGTCGGATATCGGTAGTAGCCCTGACTCATTCGTGCCGGGTGAGGTTGGCGAAGAATCCCGTTCCCCCCGCTCGTAACCGCTTGCGCCGAGCTTCACTTTGTAGTACAAAGTAAAGGATGTTGCAGCCTGCCGCCGTCGCCGAAGCGCCCGAACACGTCGCCGTCATCATGGACGGCAATCGCCGTTGGGCCCGGGATCGCGGCCTGCCGATCGCCGAGGGCTACCGGCGCGGCATCGTCGCCTTGCGCGAGGCGGTGAAGGGCGCGCTCGAAACAGGCGTGCGCCGCCTTACCGTCTACGGTTTCTCGACGGAGAACTGGACGCGCGACGCGCGCGAAGTCAACGTCGTCACGCAGCTGTGCGCTGCCTGCGCTCGAAGCGAGAAGCCCCTGCTCGTGGCGCAAGGAGTGCGCGTCGAGCTCATCGGCGATCTCGAGAGGTTCGCGTTTCCCGTCCGCGCCGCACTTCGCGACCTGGTCCGCAGCACGGCGCACAATACGCGCCTCACGCTCAGCCTCGCGCTCAACTACAGCGGTCGCGCGGAAATTCTACGAGCGGTCCGCGCCATCGCCGCGGATGTCGCGGCGGGGCGGCTCGAGCCGTCGCTGGTCGATGAAAATGCGCTGCGCGAGCGCATGTACGCGCCACACGCGCCCGACCCCGACCTCCTCGTGCGAACCGGCGGCGATCAACGGATCTCTAACTTCTTGCTCTACCAGCTCGCGTACACCGAGCTGCTTACGCTGCCGCACATGTGGCCCGATTTCACGGCCGCCGATTTTACGAGCGCCATTGAGGCGTTTGGGGAGCGCCGGCGCCGTTACGGCGCCTGATGCAGCAGCCGGCGTAGTGCGGTCAGGACGATCGCTTCGTTTTCTAGCTGCGTGACGAGCGGGACGAGCGTCGGCGTCTGCGTGCGGCGTTCGAACGGAAGCATCACCTCCGGCTGGACGAACGGGGTAGCGGTGTCGCCGGCGAGCGTCCGGAAGAGCAGCTCCGCGTAGAGCGCGTTGCCTAAGCCGAAGTCCGAGCGCGTGAAGCGCCAGTACCCGCCGTCGTAAAAACTCTCGTGAATGAGGCCGTCTTCACCGTCGGTCTCCGCGAGCGTCGTGATTGCGGTTGCAACCTCGAGCGACGACGTGGCCGTAAGCGCGCGGCCGATGATTCCAATCGGCCAGACGTTATCGAGCGGCGTGTGCGCGCTGCCGAGGCCGGCGGCGTACCGCCCTTCGTAATAGTACGGGTCCGCGCGGCTCAACACAAACGCCCGCGTGGTCAAATACGTAACGTCGTAGGCCGAGCACCACCCAATGTAGGGTAGCGTCACCAGGTTGGGGACGTTGGCGTCGTCCATCAGAGCGTCGTGGCCGAGACCGTCGGTCTCGTACGCGTAGATCCACCCGCCGTGCCGCGCGTCGTAGATGCGACCGTACCGCTCGATTCCCGTCTGCACGCGCTCTCCGAGCACGGTTGCCGCGCGGGCGAGCTGCCGGTCGCCGTATCCGATCTCTGCAAGCTCCGCAAGGTCGCGCAGCGCCACGGCTGCAAGCGCATTCTGCGGAATGTTGAAACGATACCGCACCGCGTCGTCGGACGGCCGGAACGCGCCCCAGATCATGCCGGTATTCGGATTGTATGCATCCTGCGTGGAGACGCGATACGGATAGCGATACGCGCTGCAGCGCGCGTGCCGCTCCTCGCATGTATACGTCGATACGACGACGCGGAGCGCCGCGTGCAGGCCGGCGGTGAAGATCGAGCGGTCGCCCGTCGTGCGCCAGTACACCCACGCCAGCAGGACGGGCCAGCCGAGAGAGTCGACTTCCCACTTGCGCTCCCAGACGTGGTAGTCCGCGGTAAAGGCCTCGGCGTAGGGGTCGACGAGGATGTTGCGCGCGTCTCGCTGGATTACGCCTGCGGTGCGCTCGCGCAGTACCGGAAAGAACGCTTCGAAGCGAATATACGGGATCGTCTGCGCCGACGAGTCGCGCAGCCACATCGCCGGAATATCGCCCGTCTGCACGTACGTCGTGTCGTCGTCTTCCAAAAAGAAGTCGTCGAACAGCGTGTGAAAGAGCGTCTGCGCTTCGATCATGCGATGGCGCCTGCCGGTCAGCGGGACGATGAGGGTTTGCGCCGGTGCAGGACACGCCGAAGCGAGCACGGCGAGCGCGAGCGCCGGTGCCAAGAGCATTCGTAGCAGGCTCACTCCTTGGCAGACCCTCGAAGCGCGTCCTCGACGACGCTCTGCGCGAGCGGTCCGAGGTCAACCGCGTCGGCGTTGGAGAGCAGGACCACGCCCAAACGCCGTGACGGAACGATCGCGACGTACGACGAGTATCCTTCGACGTACCCGCTGTGCCAAGCGCCGCGAAGCGTACCGATATTTCCGCTGAAGAAGCCCATGCCCGAGAACATGCGCGCGAGATCCGCTGCGTCGACGACGCGCAGCGCGAAGAGATCGTCGATCCAGCGCGCCATGTCGAGCGCGCTGGATTCCAAACCGGCGGCTGCGAAGGCGAGCGACGCCGATCCCGCGGCGACGCTTCCTTGCGCGCGGTTCGGCTCGTCGAGGAACGGATTCCAGCTCGCGGTTTCGTCGAGGCGAAGCGGCGCCAGGAGATCGCGCCGCAGCCACGCTGCCAGCGGTACGTGCGTCACGTCTTGCACGATGATGCCGAGCAGAACGTAATCGGTGTTGCTATAGCGCGTGCTCGTTCCCGGCGCGAACGCGAGCGGAAGCGAGGCGACGCGACGTACGAGCGACTCCGGCGAGACCGGCTGGCGCGCGCCTCGGTCGAAATCGGGCAGCTGCGCGTAATCTGGAATGCCGCTCGTGTGCTTCAGCAGCTCCGCGACGGTAACGTTGCGAGCGGCCGCATACCAGGGAACGTACGTCGCGAGCGTGTCGTCGAGGGAAAGGCGTCCGCGTTCGGCGAGCCGTAGGACGCTTGCCGCGACGAACGACTTTTCGAGCGAGGCGATAGCGAAGACCGTATGCGGCGTCGTCCGTACGGTTCGCCTGCGATCGGCGAAGCCGTAGCCGTGCGCGTAGACGATCTGCCCGTCGCGTACGACGGCCAGCGACAGGCCTAGGACGTGATGATCGCCCATGACGTACCGCACGATGGAATCGATGCTCGCCCGCTGCGGTGCGGTCAGTGCGAGAGCGAGTGCGATGCCGTGCATGCGTGCGCGTTTCGCCGTGCGCCCGAGCAGGTCCGCCGGCGCGGAAACCGCAATGCTGGAGTGCGTTGACGAAGCAGCCGATCGAGACGCTCGTACGCGATTTCCGAGCGGGCAAGCCGCGCGCGCTCGCGCGTGCGATAACGCTGTGCGAATCGGGTGCTGGCGCGCCGGTCATCGCCGCGCTCCACGCACTGGGCGGGCGAGCGACGATGGTCGGGCTCACCGGTCCTCCCGGCGTGGGTAAGTCGACGCTGTCGGCGGCGCTCGTCCGCAAGGCGCGCGGTTTGAACAAGCGCGTCGGTGTGATTTCCGTCGATCCGAGCTCGCCGTTTTCGCGCGGTGCACTGCTCGGGGATCGCATCCGTCTCGCGGAGCACTTCACCGATCCCGACGTCTTCATTCGCTCGATGGCGAGTCGCGGGCATCTCGGCGGCCTTGCCGGCGCGACCGCCGACGCAGCATTGCTCATGGACGCGTTCGGCTTTGATTTCGTCGTCGTGGAGACGGTGGGCGCGGGCCAAAACGAGGTCGAAATAGCGGAGCTGGCCGAGACGACGATCGTCGCTCTGCAGCCGGGAAGCGGGGACGCGATTCAGGTACTCAAAGCCGGCATTATGGAGATCGCCGACGTCTTCGTCGTCAACAAGGGCGACCACCCAATGGCGAATCAGCTGCGCCGCGAGATTCGCTCGATGATTGCGATCATGGAGTACACGGGTTGGATTCCCGAGGTCGTGACGACGCAAGCGTTGCACGGGGAAGGCATCGACGAGCTATGGTCGGCGATCGAGCGCCACGCCGCGTACTTGCACGAAAGCGGCGAGATTGCAGGGCGCCGGCGCGCCCGCTTCGTCCATCAGGTGCGGGCAATCGCAGCGGGGCGGATTCGCGAGCTCGTCGAGCGGCGGATCGCCGGCGAGCTCGCCGCGGACGGCGACCCGTACGCTGCCGCGGGGCGCGCGCTGGAGGCGCTCGGCATCCAGGAATGACCTGCGGGTTCCGTGCGTGAACCCCTACAGACCGTGGCAAAGATGATCGAGCGCGCCTCCTCCGAGCAGGCATGGAAAGAAGCATCCAAAGCAGGGAAGCGCCGCACCGGCCCCGGTTCGGGAGCCGTCGACCGCACGATCTCCGACGTGCCACTGCAGACGCTCTACGGTCCGGCGGACCTCGCGAACCTCGACGTCGAGCGCGATCTCGGATATCCCGGCTTCTATCCGTACACGCGCGGTCTCCACCCGAACGGATACCGCGATCGCCTGTGGACCATGCGACAGTTCGCCGGCTTCGGCACGGCGCGCCAGACGAACGAGCGCTACAAGTTCTTGCTCGCGCAGGGGCAGACGGGACTCTCCGTCGCCTTCGACATGCCGACGCTGATGGGGTATGACTCCGACGCGCCGCAAGCGCGCGGCGAAGTGGGCCGATGCGGCGTCGCGATCGACTCGCTCGCGGACATGGAGATGCTCTTTTCCGGCATCGACATGGGTGCGGTCACGACGTCCATGACGATCAACGGGCCGGCGGCCATCGCGCTCGCGCAATACGTCGCCGCCGCGGAGAAGCAAGGCGTCTCGCGACGCGTACTCGGTGGCACCGTCCAGGCAGACATTCTCAAAGAGTATATCGCGCAGAAGGAATGGATCTTTCCCCCGCGGCCACACATGCGGCTCATCGTCGATATGATCGCATTTTGCACGGACGAGATGCCGCGCTGGAACACGATTTCGATTTCGGGCTATCACATTCGCGAGGCCGGTTCGACCGCAGCGCAGGAACTCGCCTTTACCCTGGCCGACGGCTTCGCGTACGTCGAGGCGTGCGTCGCGCGAGGAATGGACGTCGATGCGTTCGCCCCGCGACTCTCGTTCTTCTTCAACTCGCACATCGATTTTTTCGAAGAGATCGCAAAGTTTCGCGCCGCGCGGCGGATCTATTCGCGTCGCATGCGCGAGCGGTACGGGGCAAAGGATCCGCGGTCGTGGCAGTTGCGTTTCCATACGCAAACGGCGGGGTGCAGCGCGACCGCGCAACAGCCGGAGAACAACATCGTTCGCGTTGCATACGAAGCGATGGCCGCGGTCCTCGGGGGGACGCAATCGCTGCATACGAACTCGATGGATGAAGTCCACGCTCTCCCGTCCGAGAAGTCGGCCGAGATCGCGCTGCGCACTCAACAGGTGCTGGCGTACGAAACGAACGTCGCGAACGTCGTCGATCCGCTCGGTGGATCGTACTTCGTCGAAGCGCTGACCGACGAGATCGAGCGAGAAGCCGAAGCATACTTCGCGCAAATCGCCGAGTACGGCGGAGTCGTCGAAGCGATCGAGGCGGGCTTCTTCCAGAGAGAGATCGCGGAGGCCAGCTACCGGTATCAGCGGTCGATCGAAGCGAAGGACCGCGTCGTCGTCGGAGTCAACGCGTTCGAGAAAAATGAGGAGCTTGCGGACATCGAGCTGCTGCGTATCACCGAAGAGACGGAGGCCGAGCAGGCGGAAGGCGTGCGGCGCGTGCGCGAGCATCGCGACGCGCGGCTCGCGCGAGCGGCGCTCGAGCGGCTGCAGGGCGCGTGCCGGGACCCGAAGGACAACGTCATGCCGCACCTCATCGCGTGCGTGAATGCGTATTGCACCGAGGGCGAGATCGTCGATGCGATGGTCGAGGTCTACGGGCGCTATGTCGAACGGAGCGTATTCTAGCACATGCAAGGATTGAACGAGATTCAGCGCCACCGCGCGCGCCGCACCCTATCGGAGGTGAAGCAGAAGTTGGAAGAAGCGTTGCGCTTGAGCCGCCGCCGCGACCGCTGCATGCTCGCCGTCCACGACCGTGAGAAGCACTCCACCTGATGCCGCGACCACTGCGGATCGTCGTCGCGAAGGCGGGTCTCGACGGCCACGACCGGGGAGCAAAGGTCATCGCGCGCGCGTTGCGCGACGCGGGCATGGAGGTGATCTACACCGGGCTCTTTCAGTCGCCGGAGCAGATCGTTCAAACCGCCATTCAAGAGGATGCGGACGGCATCGGGCTTTCGATCCTGTCGGGAGCGCACATGACGCTCTTTCCGCTGGTGTTGGAGCAGCTCAAGGCGCAAGACGCGCAGGACGTCGTCTTTTTCGGCGGCGGGACGATACCGCCCGACGACGCGAAGGCGCTCAAGCGCATGGGTGTCCGCGCCATTTTCACGCCAGGAACGCCGCTAGGGGAGATCGTGGAGTTCGTCAGACGCGAGTGCGGAAGGCGCGAGCTGGTTAATTGAAGGCTCGAACGCGCGTCGCGCCGTCGCCGACGGGCGACCCGCACGTCGCTACCGCGTACGTCGCGCTCATCAACGCGTGCTTTGCGCGCGCCTCCGGTAGCGACGGCCGATTCATCCTGCGCATCGAGGACACGGACAGGACGCGGAGCACGCAAGCGTCCGAAGAGGCGATCCTCGCGTCGCTGCATTGGCTTGGTTTATCGTGGGACGAAGGTCCGGACGTAGGCGGCCCGCACGGTCCGTACCGGCAGAGCGAGCGTTCCGCGATCTACGCCGAGTACGCGAACCGGCTGCTGCAAGGCGGCCACGCCTTCAGGTGCTTCTGCAGCGCGGAGCGGCTCGAAGAGATGCGCGTCGCGCAGCGCGCCGCGCACGAGCCGCCGCACTATGACGGGCATTGCTTGAACCTTGCGCAGCAGACGATCGCCGAGAACGAACGCGCGGGCGTTCCGTCGGTGCTTCGTTTGAAAGTGCCGCGCGACGGCGTCTGCGTATTCGAAGACGCGTTGCGCGGGCGGATCGAGATCGAGTGGAAGACCGTCGACATGCAGGTCCTTATGAAGTCCGACGGATTTCCTACATACCATCTTGCGAACGTCGTCGACGACCACCTCATGGGCGTGACGCACGTCATTCGTGGCGAGGAGTGGATCAGCTCGACGCCCAAGCACCTGCTGCTCTACGACTACTTCGGATGGAGCGGCAACGCTCCGGCGTTCTGCCACCTGCCGCTCTTGCGCAACCCAGACAAGAGCAAGCTCTCGAAGCGCAAGAACCCGACGAGCATTCTGTACTATCGCGCGCGTGGCTTTCTTCCCGAGGCGCTGCTCCACTTTCTCGGTGCGCTCGTCGACGGCCGCAACGACGAAGCGTTGCTGAACTGCAGCTCGACGAGCGACGTGCTTACGCGCATGTGCTCGGACTTCGATCTCACGCGCATCTCGCTCGGCGGCCCCGTCTTCGATCTGGAGAAGTTGACGTGGCTCAACGGACAGCACCTGCGGCGCCACACGACGTCGCAGATGCTCTTACTGCTGCAGGGCTGGGGCTACGCATGGCCTGAAGCAATCGCGCCCGCGTGGCGCGAGCGCGTCGCTCGGCTCGCGATGGAGCGGATCAGAACGTTGGAAGAGTTCGGCCCGCTCGTCGCGTTTCTCGCCGAGCGGCCGCAGCTCTCGAAGGCCGATCTCGAGCTTGCCAAGCTGCCGCCCTCCGCCGCGTCCGAGGCGCTGAAGCTCGCGCTCGCGCGGCTTTCGGAGCTTCCGGATGGCGATTGGCGCGAAGCCGAGATCGGTCGAGTACTGAAGAGTGCGGTCGCAGAGCATGCGTGGCCGTTCGCGCAGGGGCTGCGTTTTCGCGACGCCGTTCGCGTCTACTACGTCGCCGTCACGGGTAGCCCGACGTCGCTGCCGCTCTTCGACGCGATGGAGATTCTCGGAAAGAGCGAATCCTTGCGCAGACTGGAGACTGCCTTGGAGAGACTGCATTGAGCGGCGTTCGCGCAATCGTTCTCGCGGCCGGGAAGGGCACGCGCATGAAAAGCGCGGTGCCGAAGGTCTTCCACGAGCTATGCGGCCGCCCGATGCTGTGGTGGGTTCTGCGCGCGCTGCGCGAGGCCGGCGTCGAGGACGTCGTCGTCGTCATCTCGCCGGAGATGCGGCCTGGCTTCGCCGCGCTCGGCGGTGCGGAAGCGGTCGTGCAGAAGGAGCAGTTGGGCACGGGGCATGCGCTGCGTATCGCGCTCGAGTCGCTCGAGCCGCGCAGCGGCGGCCGTATCCTCGTGACCAACGGCGACATGCCTCTTGTGACGGGCGAGATCTTCGCGGCGGCAACCGACGCGCTGGGCACGGATGCCATGGCGCTCGTCACGCTGCATGCCGGACCCGAGTCGAGCTTCGGGCGGATCGTGCGGCGCGGCGAGTGCGTCGAACGCATCGTCGAGGCGCGCGACGCAACCGCGGACGAGCTGGCAATCGAGGAGACGAACGCCGGCATCTACGCCATGGACGAAGGAAAGGCGCGCGGCGCGCTCGCGGCGCTGCGCAACGAAAACGCGCAGCGCGAGTATTACCTCACCGACACGGTGGAGCTGCTGGCAAGCGGTGGAAACCGCGTCAACCCGATCTTGCTGCGAGAGGGGCGCAACCTGCTGGGCGTCAACGACCGGGCGGAGCTCGCCATCGCGCGCGCGCGAGTGAACGAGCGTCTCTGCATGCAGCACATGCGCGACGGCGTGACGATCGTCGATCCGGAGTGCACGTATTTGGAGCCCGAGCTTGCGATCGGCCGCGACACCGTTATCTACCCGAACACCGCGATCGGACGCCTCTCGCGAATCGGCCAAGGATGCACGATCGGCCCGAACGCGCGCCTCTCGAACGCGACGATCGGGGCGCGAACCGAAGTACGAGAGAGCGTGATTCTCGACAGCGTCATCGGAGACGACGCGCACGTCGGCCCGTTTGCCCATCTGCGGGGCGAGAGCGTTCTTGCAAACGATGTGCGCATCGGGAACTTCGTCGAGTTGAAGAACGCGCGCCTCGAGAGCGGTGCCAAGGCCAGCCATCTCTCGTACCTCGGCGATGTCACCGTCGGAGAGGACGCCAACGTCGGCGCTGGGACGATCACGTGCAACTTCGACGGCAAGCGGAAGAACAGGACGAAAATCGGGAAACGCGCCTCGATCGGCTCGAATTCGTCGCTCGTCGCTCCGGTCGAGATCGGCGATGACGCGCTCACGGGCGCTGGCTCCGTCGTCACGAAGGACGTGCCCGCCGGCGAACGCGTCGCGGGCAATCCCGCCCGTCCGCTTCCCAAAAAGCCGTCCTAGGACCCGGATCCCACGGCACTCTCCACCATGTGGAGGGTACCTTCGCGCAGTTCGTTGCCGCAGCACGCCGATCGAGCAGCGCGGTTTTGTCGGCGATCGACTGTGCGACGCGCGCGGCCGAGCCCGAGCTCGACGCCGCGCTGTTCTTCGCGAGCGACGAGAGCGTCCTGAGTTGCGTCTACGCGCGCGGCCCGCGCACCGAGCACTTTCGCAGCGTGCGGATGCGCCACGCCGCCGACGGACGGCTGCCCGCGCGCGCGGCGATCGTGGCGCAAGCGGTCGTTTCTTCACGGCGACTCGACGCGCTCATGCCCGGCGACCGAGCGGCGATCGCCGTGCCCATGATTTCGGAACGCGCCGTTCGCGGCGTCTGGTACGCCGCGACCGCGACGGCCGCCGGTTTACCGAATGCGCAGCGCGTGACGCGGATCGTCGCGAGCGCGACGGAGATCTATCTTCTCGCGCTGGAGCGTGAAGCGGATCGCGCGGATGCCACCTTCGACGGTTTGACCGGCGCGCTCTCACCGCGCGCATTTCGCCTGAGGCTGCACGACGTCATGCGCTCGACAAGCGGGGCCGTGCTCTCGCTCTGGTTCGTCGACACGGACCGCTTCAAGGAGATCAATGACGCGTACGGACACGAGGCGGGCGATCTCGTGCTGCAGCGCATGGCGGCGTTGCTCGGAGAGCACGCCGTGCCCGGGGTCGACGTTGTCGGCCGAAAAGGCGGCGACGAGTTCTGCATGCTCCTGCACGGCTCTCGAAAGCTGCGAGCGATCGAGCGTGCGCGTGCGTTCTGCGCGGCGGTGAGAACGCACGATTTCGGCGTGCCGATGCAGTTGACCGCGAGCATCGGGGTTGCCGCATTCCCGTTCGACGCCGGCGATGCGGCCGCTCTGCTGGAAACTGCGGACGCGGCCATGTACCACGCCAAACGCTGCGGGCGCGACCGCGTCGCATACGCGGTCGAAGGCGCCGGCTTCGCTTTGTATGAATAGGGCGGGAGATGAGCCTTCTGCTCGCCGTTGCGGTCGACGCGCTCGACCGGTACGTGAATGCGATTCCGTCTGCGCGGTTGCTTGCCGAGCCGATCGCCCGTCTCGTCGACGCCGACCGGCAAGCGGCGGGCGCCCGGCTCATCGCATTCGAGCTGCCGGGATGGTTCGCCGCCGTTTTTGCCCAAGCGCTCGCGCTGCTCTACTTCTGGCGAGCCGGTGGCGCCGCGCGATGGCGCGACGCGCTCCGTGCAGCGCTCGGCGGAGAAGCCGCGGTCCGCTTTGCATTCGGTGCTTCGCTGGCAGTCGTCGCTCGTACGGCGGCCGTTCTGCCGTCGTTCTACGTCTGGCGCGTCGAACGCGTCATGGGCCTCTCGCACGTGCTGACGCGAGTGTGGGCCTACGAGTACGTGCTCGGAACGCTCATCGGCATGCTCGTCGCGGGATGCATCGCGGTCGTCGTGCTGTGGCTCGTCGAGCGCACGCATCAGTGGTATCTCTATACGATCGCGGGCATCATCGTCATATCGCTCGTGGGAACGCTCGTCGACCCATATGTGATCGCACCGCTCTTCGAGCGCTACGCGCCCCTCGGCGGTGCGATCGGCGTGCGCGCCCGCGCGTTCGCGGCACGGGAAGGATACGCCGGCGTTCCGATAGTCGTCGAGCATCGCGTCGACCGCATTCCAGTGGATGCAGCGAAGACCGAAGGCATGGGGTCTACGCAGCGCATCGTTCTCGCCGACGCGGTCGTCGACACCTCGACGCCGCAAGAGATCGAGTTCTATATCGCCGCGGAGATCGCGCAGCTCGACAAGCACGACCCGTTGAATCTCGCGCTCGTCGATGCCGCGATCGCCATCATCGGCATCGCGATCGCGGTGTTCATCGCCGATCGCGTGCCGTTTCGGCGTGACGACGATCCCATCTCGCGCATCACGCTGGTCGGTGCGCTTCTCGCGATCGTGTATATCGTTGCCGTACCGATCGACCATGCCGCCGTGGTGTCGATGCGCCTGCGGGCCGAGCACGCGGCCGTCGCGATGACCGGAAATCGAGCGGCGGCGCTGCGCGCGCTCGTGCGCGCGGGCGACGAGCAGATCGAACAGGTCTGCCCGAGCACTGTCGGCCGCACGTTCTTGTATCGCGCGCCGACGCTCGGCGAGGACGCCCTCGCCGTCGGCAGCAGGACGACGGGCTGCCCTTAGGGTTCAATCGCCGCCGCGATTGACGGGGGAGCCGATACCCTGCCAGGTGTTCGCGAAGCGCATCGCGGCGTCGATCCCTTCGTTCAGCCACACCTGTACGGCGTCCGCTGCGGCCGCCACTATGGCGGAAAGTGCGGCGCGTTCGGATTCATCGAAGGGCGTGAGCACGTGATCGACGGTGTCGTACTTCGGGCGGCCGACGCCGATGCGTAGTCGCGGGAAGTTCTCGCCCATCGTCGCGATGATCGAGCGCAAACCGTTGTGTCCGCCGTGTCCTCCGAACGGACGCGCGCGCAGCTTCCCGAACGGCAAGTCGATGTCGTCCGCGACGACGAGCACGTCTTCGGCCGGCGTGCGGTACCAGGACGAGATCAGGCGCACCGGCGCACCGCTCAAGTTCATGAACGAGGTTGGTTCGACGAGTACGACGCCACGTGCCGAATCGTAGGCCTGGCGTGCGGAGTCTTTTCTCTTCCATCGCTCGACGCCCAAACGCCCGGCGAGCTCGTCGACGACCATGAAGCCGAGGTTGTGGCGCGTCCGTTCGTACTCGCGGCCAGGATTGCCGAGGCCAACGACGATGCGAGGCGCGACGCGGGGCCTCACGCCTTAGGCGCTTCCGCCTCGGTCTTCTCTTTCTCTCCGATGACCTCGGGTTGCGCCTCTTCGAGTATGGGCGCGGCCGCTTCTTCGAGTTGATGCGCCGTCTTCGATGCCTCGATCGCGATGATGACGGTATCGGCCGGCGTGACGAGCGCGAAGCCCTTCGGCAGCGCGATGTCTCCGGCGACCACGTGCTCGTGAATACCTAACTCCGAAACGTCCACCTCGAGCTGCGACGGAAGTGCGTCGACGGGACCCTCGATTTCGATTTCGTGGGCGAGTACGTCCATGACGCCGCCGAACTCGCGCACGCCTCGCGACGTTCCCGTCGGTACGATTCGCGCGCGCGTGCGCACGTTCTCGTGAGCCGAGACGCGCAGTAGGTCCGCATGCACGATCTTGCGCGATACGGGATCGCGCTGAATCTCGCGAACGAGCGCCGTATCCTTCGCCTTGCCGTCGTCGGTGAGCGTAATCATGCCGGTGCGCCCGCCCCGCACGAGCAGCTCTTCGAACGCCCGCAAATCGGCGGCAAGAGGCTCCGGAACGCTCCCGTGACCGTAGAGGACGAGGGGAACTTTCCCCGCCGCGCGCAGCCGGCGCACGCCGGTCGTGCCGATCGCGGCACGGTGCTCGACCGAAAGTTTCAAGTCTGTGTTCGCCATGATACTCCGAAAGGATTAGCCGACGGCTGCCGGTTTCGGCACCGAGGCTGCAATGTCAAAAGGGTCGATGTCTTCGCCGAAAAGCTCGGAAACGGAGCGGTTCGTAGTGATGCGAGCGATCGCGTCGGCGAAGGTTTGTGCGATCGAGAGCTGCACGAACTTCGGATGTTGATCCACGTTTACCAGCGGAATCGTGTTCGTGACGACGATGCGCTCGATCGCCGAGTTCTCGAGCACCGCAACCGCCTCGCCCGCAAAGATCCCGTGCGTCGCAACGGTGAGCACGCGGGTCGCGCCGCGTTGGCGAATCGCCTGGGCCGCCTTGTCGAGCGTTCCGCCCGTCGAGATCATGTCGTCGACGATGATCGCCGCTCGCCCCTCGACGTCGCCGACGATCTCCGCTACCTCGTTGACGTCCGGTTCGGGACGCCGCTTGAATACGATGGCGAGCGAGCTGTTGAGGCGCTTGGCGAACAGCTCCGCCCGGTGCACGCCGCCCGCGTCGGGAGAGACGACGACGATGTGGTCGTCGCACAGGCCTTCCTTCTTCAGGTAGTTGCAGAGCGTCGGCATCGCCATTAGGTTGTCGACCGGAATGTCGAAGAAGCCCTGGATCTGCGCCGCGTGCAGGTCCATCGTCACGATGCGTTTGGCGCCGGTGACCTTCAGGATGTTCGCCATGACCTTGGCGGAGATCGGCTCTCTGCCTTTTGTCTTCTTGTCTTGCTTGGCGTACCCGTAGTAGGGGATCACCGCAGTGATTCGCGACGCCGACGCGCGGCGCAGCGCATCGATCATCAGCAGCAGCTCCATGACGGCGTCGTTGACGCCGTTCCCGTTGGGCGCCTTGCAAATTGACTGGACGACGAAAACTTCCGAGCCTCGAACGTTTTCTTGGATTTCGATGCGCGTCTCTTCGTTCTTGAACTTCGCGACCAGCGCTTTGCCGACGTTCACCTTGAGGCGTTTGGCAATTTCCTCGGCGAGCGCCCGGTTCGAGCTCCCGCTGAAAACCAATGGACTACTGCTCAAGAGGCGTCTCCCGATACCATGCGACCTCCCAGGGTTCGTTTTCAAGGGCGATGCACCTTGCGCATTCGCCCCGCGCCGCGCGCCGCGCGCGCGGGCGGGACCCCGTTTCCACGGTGGCGTAGCCAGACCGTAACCATGCCCCGCTTTCAACTCATTGCTCCGTACGCGCTTGCCGGAGATCAGCCCAAGGCGACCGACGCGCTCGCGCTGGGGCTGCAGCGCAACGACCGTGCGCAGACGCTCCTGGGGGTCACGGGCAGCGGGAAGACGCTCGCCATGGCGCGGGTCGTGGAGCTCGTACAGAAGCCGACGCTCGTGCTCTGCCACAACAAGACGCTGGCAGCGCAGCTGTGCGCGGAGTTCCGCGAGTTCTTTCCCAAGAACTCGGTCGAGTACTTCGTCTCGTACTTCGACTACTACCAGCCCGAAGCGTACGTCCCGTCAACGGACACGTACATCGAGAAGGACAGCTCGATCAACGACGAGATCGAGCGCCTGCGCCATTCGGCAACCCAGGCGATTTTAACGCGCCCGGACACGCTCGTCGTGGCGTCGGTCTCGTGCATCTACGGTTTGGGATCGCCGTCGGATTACGTCGAGATGTCGGCTTCGGTGCACGTCGGCGAGGAGATCGATCGCGACGCGCTGCTGCACAAGCTCGTCGACATGCAGTATCGCCGCAACGATCTGAACCTCGTGCGCGGCACCTTCCGCGTTCGGGGTGACGTGTTGGAGTTCGTTGCCGTCGACGAGGAGCTCGTTCACCGCATCGAGTTCTTCGGCGATAGAATCGAGGCGATCAACGTCGTGAACTTGCTGACCGGCGAGTACCTCGAGAGCAAAGACGATCTGACGATCTTTCCCGCGAAGCACTTCATTACGCCGGACGAGAAGCTTCAACGCGCAATTGCCGCCATCGAAATCGAGCTCGACGAGCGTTTGCGCTGGTTTCGCGAGCGCGGCGGCCTGCTCGAAGCGCAGCGCCTGGAACAGCGCACGAGATACGATCTCACGATGCTGCGAGAAGTCGGGTACTGCAACGGAATCGAGAACTACTCGCGGCACTTGACGGGGCGCGAGGCTGGCTCGACGCCGTGGTGCCTGCTGGACTTCTTTGCGCGCGATTGGCTGCTGTTCGTCGACGAGTCGCACGTGACGCTGCCGCAAGTGCGCGGCATGTACGCGGGCGATCACGCTCGCAAGGCGGTCCTCGTTGAGCACGGATTCCGCCTCCCGAGCGCGCTCGACAACCGGCCGCTGACCTACGACGAGTTCGAGCGTCACGTCAATCAGGTCGTATACGTGTCCGCGACGCCCGGAGCGTACGAGGTAGCGCGTTCGTCGCAGGTCGTCGAGATGATCATCAGACCGACGGGTCTGGTCGATCCCGAGGTCGACGTTCGCCCGACGCGCAACCAGGTGGACGATCTGATGGAAGAGATCCGCGTGCGCGTGGAGCGCAAGGAGCGCGTCCTCGTCACCACGCTGACGAAGAAAATGGCCGAGGATCTCGCCGACTACCTCGTCGAGATGGGGCTGCGCGTGCGCTATCTGCACAGCGAGATCGACACGCTGGAGCGCGTTGCCATCCTGCGGGATTTGCGCGCCGGCGTTTTTGACGTGCTCGTCGGCATCAACTTGCTGCGCGAGGGCCTCGATCTGCCCGAGGTCTCGCTCGTCGGCATCTTGGACGCCGACAAAGAAGGCTATCTTCGCAGCGGGACGTCGCTCATTCAGACGATCGGGCGCGCCTCGCGCAACGTCGAGGGCAAAGTCATCATGTACGCCGACACCGTGACGGAGTCGATGGCGAAGGCCATCGGCGAGACGCGGCGCCGGCGCGAAATGCAGGTCGAGTACAATCGCGAGCACGGCATCGAGCCGCGCTCGATTCGCAAGGAGATCCGCGACATCCTGAGCATGGTCGGCGGAGGCACCCAGACGCGCGAGGGTAAGCGCGTCGAGCGCATGCCGCGGGAGCTCGCCCTGAAGACCATCGCGGAGCTCGAGCGCCGGATGCGCGAGCACGCGTCGAACCTCGAGTTCGAGCGTGCTGCGGCGCTGCGAGACGAGCTCGTCGAGCTGCGCAAACAGATCGGGGCGAGCGAGTCGCTGCTCTTCGGCGGAAAGGCGCCCAAGATCTTCGACCGTTCGCTGGAGGAGACCGCATGGTAGCACTCGGCGAGATACTCATCGTTGCACTGATCGTTGCGGCCGCCGTCGGCATCCACGCGGTCATCCAACGCCGCAGCGACTACCACCGGCTTCAGGATCATAACGACGTCGCGGGGTTTTTGCTGTCGGTCGTCGGCGTTACGTATGCCGTGCTGCTGGGCTTCGTCGTGGTGCTCGTCTGGCAGCGCTATGCCGCAGCGCAAGACTACGTGCAACAAGAAAGCGCCGCAGTGGCGGACGCCTACCGCGTCGCCGCCGGCTTTCCACAGCCGCTGCGCGGCGCGGTGCGTGCCGATCTGCGAGAGTACGTGCAGTCGGTCGTCCGGCGCGAGTGGCCGGCGATGCGCCGCGGCATCGTCATCGGCTCGTCGAGCTCGCTCGAGCGCGCGGCGTACGACGTCGACACGTTTCGTCCGGGCAACGCCGGCGAAGTAAACGTGCAACAGAGCGCGATGCGCGAGCTACACGCCGTCTTCGACGCTCGCCGCAGGCGCTTCGCGCAGGTCGCGCCGTCGGTTCCACCGATCCTTTGGATCGCGCTCGTTGCCGGCGGGATCGTGACGCTCTTCTTCACGTATCTCTTGGGCACCGCGAACCGAGCGGCGCAACTCGCGATGACCGCCGCCGTTGCCGGAATCGTGGCGGTGCTGTTCGTCGTGATCGGCGAGTTCGATACGCCGTACAGCGGCGCCGTCGCCGTGCAGCCGTCCAACTGGGCGATCGTCTCGCAGCAGCTTCCGACGCTGCGATAGCGCCGCGCGTCAGCCGTCGACGTAGATTGCGTTTGCGATTGCGCCGAGCAGCTGACCCAGAATCGCCACGCCGTCCACGTCGTGACCGAACGCTATGTCGTTCACGTAGATGCAGAACGCCACGTGCTTGCCGCTGCGCGTCGTTACGTATCCGACGAGGCCTCTGCTGTACACCGCACCGTGCGAGAGAAGGTTCGGCCATCCCCACGCACCCGTCTTGGCGTGCACCCTGCCCCGCGCGGGAGCGCCCGTCTGTACGTCCGCGAGCGTTCCGTCCACGCCGAGAATCGGAAGCGCCCGATAGAAATCACCGTACCACGGTTGGGAGTGCACCCAGGCGAGGTAATGCACCATGAACGCAGGCGCGAAGTAATCGTACGCGCCCTCGCCGTCGGATTGCGAGGCGCCGGAAAGGTCCATGCCGGCGTTGCGTAAGAACCGCGCTTCGACGTCGAACCCCGCCTGCAGCCGACCGTGCCGGGCGTGTCCGGCGTAGACGCCCAGAAGGTAGGGCATCTCTGCCGCGTGCAGATTGTCGCTTACTTTGAGCGTTACCCTGACGTCTTCGCGCAACGGCGGCGAAACGTGCTCGGCGACGAGATTTGCGGGCAGATAGGACGACGCGTACGCCGCTCGCACGAACGGCGCGTCCGGCGGCGGATTCTCGATTGCCACGCCGGCATCGCGCAGCGCGATGGTGAGCGCGTCTTCGGCGAAGCGCGGCGGATTCGCAACGCGATACGCGTAGAGCGTCGGTTTGTCGGTACTCTTGACGGTACCCGCGATCGTGACGATGCGTCCTCCGTGCCCGTCGTCGGCGTCGGTCATCGCGAGCGTATCGTCGGTGTGTGGCCCCGCAGTCCTCGCTGCGTTGACGAAGCGCGCGTATGGCGTCTGCGGTGAGATCGACACGACGCGCGCGGGGTCTGCGGCGCGCGCGCCCGGAGCGACGATCACGTCGATGATGTTGTCGTTGAGGATCATGGGATTGACGTCGGTCCCCGTACCCGCTTCCATGCCTGCGTCGGGGAAGAGCGTCGCGTCGACGAAGACGCGGCCGGTGATGGCGTGGATTCCACGCGCCGCGATCTGCTTGGCGAGATCGCGCAGCACCGCAAGCGGATCGCCGGGTACGGCTTTGGTTTCGGGCGAGCCGTCGTACGCATGGTCCTCGTTCTCGAATGCGAGCGTTCCGTTGCGCTGAATGCGCTGCGAGATATCGGGATCGCCCGACGCTACCAGCACGAGATCGCCGTGCAGCACGCCGCCTGCGACGGGGCCGGTGCGATAGACCGGCGTCCGAAAGCGGAAGTTCGGGCCGAGGACGCCGAGTGCCGTTCCTTCGGTCAGCGTCTTCGTCGTCGATGCGGGAACGAAGAGATGCTGCGCGTCGCGCGCGTAGAGCATGCGGCGATGGTCGATGTCGTAGACCGCGATGCCGAAGTAGCCGCGGGCGTACCGCGGATTGCTCGTCAGCCGGGCGATCGCCTGAGCGAGCGTCGGGCGCGCGGCCGCAGACGGAGGCGGCACGAGCAAGAGCGCGGCCGTTGCCAAGGCGGCGACGAGACGAAGGATACGCATCGTTGAGCCGAAGTTAGAGCGCATGCTCGCCGCCGTCCTGCTCGCCGTCTCGCTGGCCCACGCCCGGAGCGCTCGCGTCGCCCTCCCGAATGCGGCTCGGCGCTGAAGGGTAATCCCATCGAGGTCGTGCTCTTCGACCTCGACGACACGCTCCACGACGACACGGCTGCCTATCGGCGCGCCGCGCTGCGCGTCGCGCGCGACGTCGAGGCCGAGCGCGGGATAGACGCGACGCGGCTCGACGAAGCGTATGCGGCGGAGGTTCACGGATTTTGGGGCGGGCTTTCGGCCGACGATCTGACGACGCGGATCGGCGGAGTGCGAAAGCGGCTGTGGGCGCGAGCGCTTGCAGCGGTCGGCGTTGAGGACGACGCGCTCGCGGAGCGTTGCGCTCGCGATTACAACGCGTACCGGCGAGAGTATTTCGCCCTCTTTCCGGGAGCGCTCGAGCTGCTGCGATCGCTTCGCCGCACGGGCAAGCGCATCGGCTTGGTCACGAATGGCTTCGCGGAAACACATCACGAGAAGATCACGCTATTGAAGATCCGCGACGTTCTCGATGCGATCTTCATCGCGGATGAGGTCGGCATGCTCAAGCCCGACCCGCAGCTTTTCGCGCACGCATGCCGGGTGCTCGGCGTCGCGCCCCAAGCCGCTGCCATGGTCGGCGATCGTTACGACCGCGATATCCGGGGCGCGCTCGAAGCCGGGCTTTTCACCATCTGGGTAAACGTGCGCGGAGAAGAGCTGCCCCGCGGGGCTCGGCCGCCCGACGCAACGTGCGCCTCCATTCTGGACGTGGGGCCGATCATCGAAGCCGCATCCTTCCCGGCGACCCGCGGTTCATAGGGGACGGACACTTTTATGCCCCTTGATTCGATCGTTATCAAAGGCGCGCGCGAGCATAATCTCAAGAACGTCGATCTCGTTCTTCCGCGCAACAAGCTGATCGTCGTCACCGGCCTCTCCGGGTCGGGCAAGTCGTCGCTTGCCTTTGACACGATCTACGCCGAAGGACAGCGCCGGTACGTCGAGTCGCTCTCCTCGTACGCACGGCAGTTCCTAGGGCAGATGGAGAAGCCGGACGTCGAGTACATCGAGGGTCTCTCGCCGGCGATCTCGATCGATCAGAAGTCGACCTCGCACAACCCGCGCTCGACGGTCGGCACCGTGACCGAGATCTACGATTATCTTCGTCTTCTGTACGCGCGCGTCGGCACGCCGCACTGCCCGGCGTGCGGGCGCGAGATCAGCACGCAGACGAGCGAGCAGATCGTCGACGCGCTCCTCGCGCTGCCGGACCAGACGCGCGTTCAACTGCTCGCTCCGCTCGTGCGTGGGCGCAAGGGCGAGTACGCCAAGCTCTTCGAGGAGATTGCCAAAGAGGGGTTCGTACGGGTTCGCGTCGACGGCGAGATCCGCGAGCTCCGTTCGAAGATCGCTCTGGACAAGAAGCGAAAGCACACGATCGAAGTCGTCGTCGACAGGCTCGCGATCAAACCCGACGTGCGCAAGCGCCTGACCGACTCCGTCGAGACGACGCTGCGGCTTTCGAGCGGCATCCTCACCGCGTCCTTCGACTCTCCCGCTGCGCGGGCGGCTCAGGAAGACAACGTCAAGGACGTGACGTTCAGCGAGGCGTTCGCGTGCGTCGATTGCGGCGTCTCCTTTGAAGAGCTGGCGCCGCGTCTCTTCTCGTTCAACTCACCGTACGGCGCCTGCCCGGCCTGCACGGGCCTCGGCGTCAAGACCGAGATCGATCCCTGGAAGGTGATTCCCGACCGCTCGAAGTCGATCTCTCAAGGCGCGATCGCGCCGTGGAGCCGGACGCTCGGGACGGGGAAGTATCCCTCGATGAACCCGTACTACCTGCAGCAGCTCGAACGCGTCCTGCGGCGGCATCGCGTGAAGGCCTCGACGCCGATCGACGACATGAGCGACGACGTGGTCGACCTCATCCTGTACGGAACCGACCGCGAGCAGCAGTTTTCGTACACGTCGCGTTCCGGTACGACGTGGGAATACCGATCCTCGTTCGAGGGCGTCGTCAACAATCTGCAGCGCCGGTACAACGAGACGTCGAGCGAGTACGTCAAAGAAGACATCGAGAAGTACATGTCGTCGTCGGTCTGCCCGGTGTGCAAGGGTGCCCGCCTCAAGCCCGAGGCGCTCGCCGTCACCGTCGGCGGCACGAACATCGACGCGCTGACGCGCAACTCCATCGAGCAGTCGGAGACGTTCTTTCGAAATCTACCGCTCACCGAGCGCCAGGAGAAGATCGCGCACCAAATCGTCAAGGAGATCCGTGCGCGGCTGGGATTTCTCTCGAGCGTCGGTCTCGGCTATCTCACGCTCGCGCGCTCGGCCACAACGCTCGCGGGTGGGGAATCGCAACGCATCCGGCTTGCGACGCAGATCGGCAGCGCGCTCGTCGGCGTTCTCTACATTCTCGACGAGCCGTCGATCGGCTTGCATCCGCGCGACAACGACCGCCTGCTCGCGACGCTGCGAACGCTGCGCGACCTGGGCAACACGCTCATCGTCATCGAGCACGACGAAGATACGATGCGTACCGCCGACGTCATCGTCGACATCGGTCCGGGAGCGGGCGCCGAAGGCGGCGAGATCCTCACGGTGGGTACGCTCGATGAGGTTCTTCGCAACCCGCGATCCGAAACGGGGGCGTATCTGTCGGGCCGCAAGTTCATCCCGATTCCACGACGCCGGCGCGCGCCCCGCGGCTGGCTCGAGATCAAGAAAGCGACGGCGAACAACCTGCGCGGCATCGACGTACGCATTCCGGTTGGCGTCTTTTGCGCGGTGACCGGAGCGAGCGGGAGCGGCAAATCGACGCTCGTCAACGAGGTGCTCGTTCGCGCGCTCGAGGCGTACCTCCACGGCCAGCGCGGCGCGGCGGGAACGTACGCAAGCGTGAAGGGGACGGACCAGCTCGACAAGATCGTCGTGATCGACCAGTCGCCCATCGGTCGCACGCCGCGCAGCAATCCGGCGACGTATACGGGCGCGTTCGATGCCGTTCGCGAGCTCTTCTCGCTCGTCCCGGAATCGAAGGTACGCGGGTACACGCCGGGACGGTTTTCATTCAACGTGAAGGGCGGTCGCTGCGAGGCGTGCCAGGGCGACGGAATCATCAAGATCGAGATGCACTTCCTCCCCGATGTGTACGTGCCGTGCGAAGTGTGCAAGGGAAGACGCTACAACGCGCAGACGCTCGAGGTGAAGTACAAGGGCAAATCAATCGCCGACGTGCTCGAGATGCGCGTCGACGAGGCGAGCGGCTTCTTCGAGACGATTCCGCGCATCTACAACAAACTGCATACGATCTGCGACGTGGGCCTCGGGTACGTCAAGATGGGCCAGCCGGCGACGACGCTCTCGGGCGGTGAGGCACAGCGCGTGAAGCTCGCGACGGAGCTCTCGCGACGCTCGACCGGCCGAACGTTCTACGTGCTCGACGAACCGACGACGGGGCTGCACTTTGCCGACATCCACAAGCTCCTCGAGGTGCTCCAGCGCTTGGTCGAGACGGGAAACAGCGTACTCGTCATCGAGCACAATCTCGATGTCGTGAAGAGCGCGGACTATTTGGTCGATCTGGGGCCGGAGGGCGGCGACCGCGGCGGAACGGTGGTGGGAACCGGCACGCCGGAGGAGCTCTCGCGCAACCCTGCGTCGTACACCGGCGCGTATCTCGTTCCGGTTCTGCGCGACGAGCGCGCGGTCGGGCACCACGTCCCCGACGCGCAGCATCTCGCGAGTCTCGAGCGCGAGAACATGCGCGTCCTCGACGATCTGGCCAAGAGCGAACGCGTCGAAGTCGAAGCGTAGCTTCGATGAGCGTCCAAGAGCGGGCGGCGGACCTGCGCGCGCGCCTCGAAGAGGCCAACGTTCGGTACTACGTGCTCGACGCGCCGACCATCACCGACGCGGCGTACGACGCGATGCTGCGCGAGCTCGTGGAGCTCGAAGCGGCACACCCCGAGCTGCGGACTGCCGATTCCCCAACGCAGCGCGTCGGAGCTCCCGCGTCCGAGCATTTTGCGCCGTACGAGCACCGCGTTCCGATGCTGAGCTTGGCAAACGCCTTCGACGAATCTGAGCTGCGGGCGTTCGACGAACGCGTACGGAAGCTCGCGGAGGTTGCAGTCGCGTACGTCTGCGAGCTCAAGATCGACGGCTTGGCGGTTTCGCTCTCGTATCGTAACGGCGTCTTCGAGCGCGGCGCAACGCGAGGAGACGGACGCATCGGCGAGGACGTGACGCCGAACCTGCGCACGATCAAGACGATTCCGCTTCGGATGAAGGGACGCGTCGTGCCGGAGCTCGAGGTGCGCGGCGAGGCGTACTTGCGTAAGAGCGATTTCGCTCGGCTGAACGAGGAGCGCGAACGTGCCGGGCTGCCGGACTTTGCAAATCCCCGCAACGCCGCGTCCGGCGGGCTGCGCCAGCTCGATCCGGCCATGACGGCGCAGCGGCGTCTGTCGTTTTTCGCTTACGGCGCGATCCCGGGTCCGGCTATGCAGTGGCAAGCGCTGCAGGATCTCGCCGCAATGGGCTTTCACGTCAATCCCAACGTAGCGCGGCGCGAGACGGTCGACGAGGTGCTCGCGTACTGCCGTGAGTGGGAGGAGCGGCGCGACGAGCTCGATTACGAGATCGACGGAGTCGTCGTCAAGGTCGACGCCGTGGCGGTTCAGGAGCGTCTCGGCTCGGTCGGGCGCAACCCGCGTTGGGCCATCGCATTCAAGTTCAAACCGCGCGAAGCGCGCACGAAGCTCAACGAGATCGCGATCAACGTGGGGCGCACCGGGACGCTCAACCCGTACGCGATTCTCGAACCGGTGCACGTCGGGGGCGTGACGATTCAGAACGCCACGCTGCATAACGAGGACTACATCGCGCATAACGACATTCGCATCGGCGACACCGTCATCGTGACCCGCGCCGGCGATGTGATTCCGCGCGTCGTCGGGCCGGTCGTCCAAGAGCGAACGGGCAAAGAGCGGGTGTTTCACATGCCCGAACGCTGCCCCGTCTGCGGCGCGGACGCGTTTCGGCCCGAAGGCGAAGCGATGTGGCGTTGCACCAATGCAGCCTGTCCGGCGCAGGTTTACGAGCGCGTGCGGCACTTCGCTTCGCGCGGCGCGATGGATATCGAGGGACTCGGCGACGTGATGGCCGGCGAGCTCACCGCGCTCGGCATCGTGAAGAACATCGGCGACGTGTACGGGCTCGACCGCCGCAGGCTCGCGCGCGTGCCGCGCACCGGCGAGAAGTCCATTGCCAAACTCCTCGACGCCATCGAACGCTCGAAACCGCGCGGCCTCGCGCGCCTGCTCGTCGGGTTGGGAATCCGCTTCGTAGGCGAACAGACCGCGCAGGTCCTGGCCGGCGACTTCGGCTCGATCGACGCGCTGGAAAGCGCAAGCGAGGAGGAGCTGCAACGCAGCGCGGGCATCGGTCCCGAACTGGCGAAAAGCGTCGCGCTCTTTTTCAAGCAGAGGGCGAATCGTGCGATGATCGAGCGGCTTCGCGCGGCCGGTGTCGTGACGACGGCACCCAAGCGCGCGCGCGCGCCGGAAGGGCCGCTCGCCGGCAAGACGTTCGTGCTCACCGGCGCGCTGCCGAGCCTCACGCGAGAGGCAGCCACCGAGATGATCGAAGCCGCCGGTGGGCGCGTCACCGGCTCGGTGAGCAAGAAGACGGATTACGTCGTTGCCGGCGATGAGCCCGGGAGCAAGCTTGCGAAAGCGGAGCAGCTTGGTGTGGCAGTCGTCGACGAAGATGGATTGCGCGCCCTGCTCGCGTCGCGCTGATGGCCGCCTCTAGAACACGCGGCGCACCGCCCCGTGCTCGGCATTGCTCGGAAAAGCATCCGCCAGCGCGTCGATGACGTCGCGCGCGATGACGCCCGTGCGGCGGCGTTGCGCGGCAACCTTTGCGGCGAGACCGTGCCAGAACGCTCCCGCGCACGCAGCGTCGAACGGGGAAAGCCCTTGCGAGAGGAGCGTCGCGATGACGCCGGTCAGCACGTCGCCCGTTCCGGCCGTCGCGAGCGCGTTCGTGCCCGACGGGTTCACGAACGTCGTCGTTCCATCGTAGACGAGGGTGTCGAGCCCTTTGAGCAGCGTCGTGATGCGCGTGCGGTCCACGAACTCGTGCAGGCGCGCGACGCGCTCACCCGGACGAATCGTGCCCTTGCCGGAGAGCCGGGCGAACTCGCCGGCATGGGGCGTCAGCACGATGCGATCCGGTCCCGAGCCTTTCGAGGGACGCAAATCGCTCAAATGCTTGCCGAGATGGAAGAGCGCGCTTGCATCTGCGACGACGGGCAGCTCGGTGCCGGCGATGACGCCGCGCACGATCTCTCCGATGCGATCCTCCAGCCCGAGCCCCGGGCCGACGGCGATCGACGAGTTGCGTTGCGCGATCTCGCAGATGGATTCGACGATCTTACCCGGCGCGGCGGCCTCGTCGAGCTCGACGACGACTTGCTCGACGAGATGGGCGCGCAAGGCCTGCGCGGCGGAAGCCGGAGCGGCAACCGTCACGTATCCCGCGCCCGCGCGAGCGGCGGCGAGCGCGCAGAGAACGGCGGCTCCGGGAAACTGCGCGGACCCCGCGATCACGAGCGGCGCTCCCGCACTGCGCTTGTCGGATTCGATCGCGCGACGGGGAACCATATGAAGGAAGGCGTCGTCGTCGAGCGTCGCATACGTGTGCGCGTGCGCCGCGAGCGTCGCATCGTCGATACCGATCTGCGCGCACCACAGCGCGCCGACATTCTCGCGCGCGGGCATGAGGAGCAGGCCCGGCTTGAGCGCCGCGACCGTCAGCGTCTCGCTCGCGCGCACGGCGCCGTCGCCGACCGCTCCGGTGCCGGCATCGGTGCCGCTCGGGATGTCGATTGCCAGCACGCGCAGACGCCGGGCGTCGAGCGCGCGCGCGGCGGCTAGGAACCGCTCGCCGAGCGGCAGCCGCGAGCCCGTTCCGAAGAGCCCGTCGAGCGCGAGCGCGGCACCCTCCAACGCGGCTGCGGCGCCGTCCTCGCGATCGGGTAGCGGCTCGACGACGACCCCCGCCTCGGCGGCGCGCTTCTCCGCCGCCACCCGCGCGGCCGACGGCTTGCGCGATTCCGCCGCGTAGAGTATGCGCTCGTACGAGGCATCGAGCGACGCGAGGGCAGCAAAGGCGTCGCCGCCGTTGTCTCCGGGGCCGGCGAACGCGACGATGCGGCAGGCTCGCGGCACGAGGGTGCGGATGCGCTCGGCAACGCGATCGCCGGCGTTGCGCATGAGCGCTTCGTGCCCGACGCGCGCGCCTGCGGCGGCGTCGGCCTCGCGCATCTCCTGCGGGGTTAAGAGGTAGAGCATGGCTTGGGCGGCCCTTCGAGCACGACGACGGCAGCCGCCGTCACCGGCGTGTGCGTGATGGTGAGGTGTATCCTGTCGATGCCGCGCGCGGCAACGAGAGACTCCGCCCCACCGGTAAGGCGTATGCTAGGTTTTCCGCTTCGCTCGTGCGTGACGCCGATGCGCCGCCAGGGGATTGCATGACCGAACGCTTTGCGCGTGGCTTCCTTCGCCGCGAAGAAGCCCGCGAGTCGTTCCGCGACGTTACGCTTGCGCAGCGCGTAGGCCATCTCTTCGTCGGTATAGATCTTTCGGCCGAACCACGCGAGGGCGCGATCGTCGAAGCGGTAGCGCGCCACCTCCGCGAGGTCTAGGCCGATGCCGAGGATCATGCGCCGCCCTTCGCAGAGGTTGCCGGGTTTTCCGGCTGAGGACGGAGAAACCATCAGTCCGGGATGGAATCGAAGATTCGCATCGTTCCGGTCAATGCCGTCGACGGCGCCTTTCTCGATCGTCTCGCGCTCTGCCTCGAAGAACGCTTCCTGGCGCGCGCGCAGGTGGAGAGGACCCTCGCTCTCTCGCGCAGCGCGCTGAACGCTACTCGCGGCCAGCTCTTCCTCACGACGCTGACGGCGAAAGTCTTGGGCGCGTACCCCGAGCAGGACGGCGCGCTCCTCGTCCTCACCGAGTTCGACCTCTATAAGACGTCGCATCGCTTCATCTTCGGCGACGCAGACGAGGCGCAGTCGCTCGCGGTCGTGTCGCTCCACCGGCTTCGGCCGGAGTTCTATGGTGAAGAGCGAGACCCGAACGTTCTGTTCCAGCGAACGCTCAAGGAGTGCGTGCACGAGCTGGGGCATCTCTTCGGCTTGAAGCATTGTTTCAACGCGCGATGCGGCATGTATTACGCGAACTCGATTTTCGAGACGGATAACATGACGTCGTACTTCTGCGAAACCTGCGACCGGCGCGTCGGGCGCGCCCACAGGTAATGGTCCGCGCGAGCACGGCGCCGTCCGTCCGGGGCGGCCTTGGCGCGCTCGCTGCTCTCACCGCCGCCGCACTCGGCTGGTTCTGGACCGGCGAGCCGGGAGCGGCACTCGTCCCAGCGGTTGCCGGCCTGGCGGCGGCGTTTCTCGGCTCGCCGTACGGCTTGCTCGCGACGCTCGCGGCGGCGATCGCTGGCCTGGCTGCCGGGTTGCTGCGCGGCAGCGCGAGCGCGGAGCTCGCGGTGCTGCCGGTTCTCGTCGCTGGGAGCGTCGTGAGCCTGCTGTTTCGCGACGCCGCGCAGCCGGAGAAGGAACTCGCTGCGCTTCCAACTCCTCGCACGCCCGGGCTGATTGCGGTCGTGGACGGTCTGCACGACGTGTACCAGGGCGACTTCACGACGAGCATTGCGGCCGCCGAGCCTGCGCTGCAGGACCTGGTGCAGACGCTGAACCGGTTGATCGGCGGCATGCGTGATTTTCTCGCGCAGCTTTCCGGGCACGCCGCCGAGCTCGCCGGCGCGGGCTCCGAGCTGCGCGGCACCGCCTCGACGACGCTCGCCGTGCTCGGAGGCGCGACGGTCGCCCACGAGCAGCTCGACGAGGGCATCGCCGAGCAGCAGCGCATCGTCGAAGAGGCGACGCGCAAAGTGCTCGCGCTCGGCGAGGCGATCTCCTCGATCGCCGCCGCAGCCGAAGAACAAACCCGCAGCCTCGACGAGACGGCGATGGCGGTGGAGAACATGGCGAGCTCGATCGAGCAGGTCACCGTGCAGGTCGACGCACTATCGACGATTTCGAAGGCGACCTCACGCACGGCGGAGCGTGGGGGAACGGCGATCGAAACGATCAACGCCGGTATGGGCACGATCGCCTCGACGATCCAGGATCTCGCCGGCGACATCCGTCAGCTCGGCACGAACTCAGAGCAGATCGGCGACATCGTCAAAGTCATCGATCGGATTGCGGAGCAGACGAATCTGCTCGCGCTCAACGCCGCAATCGAGGCGGCGCGCGCCGGAGAGCACGGGCGCGGCTTCGCCGTCGTCGCAAACGAAATTCGCAAGCTTGCCGACGGGAGCGTCACGGCGACGAAGGAGATCGCACAACACATCGCGGGAACGCAGAGTGTCATCGGGGACGTCGTCGAGGCGATGCAACGCCTGATGGAGCGAGTCGAAGCGGGCGTCACCGGCACCAACTCGGCGTCCGGGGCGCTCGGAGAGATCGTCAACGCGGTGATCGCCGCCAACGAGCAAATCGGTCAGATCAGCGCGGTCGCCCGCGCCATGAGCGCGAACTCGCAGCTCGTGATCCATTCGATCGGAGAGATCGCGAAGTCCGTGACGCTGAATCTCAATGCGACGCAGTCGATGACGCGTCAATCCGACGGCGTCAATCAGGCATTTTCAGACATCTCATCGATCTCGCAGAAGAACGCATCCTCGGTGGAAGTGCTGACGTACGTCAGCCGCGAGGTGACGGACGCATCGCAGCGGATGCTCGGATCGATCGAACAGATGCACGCGTTAGCCGACCGGATCGACGAGCATCTGCACCGCTTCAAGGTCAGCGAGAACGGAAAGGGAGAACACGCATGAAGTTCAGCCTGCGCACGCGCCTGCTGGGGGCGATCGTCGGTGCGGTCGTGCTCATCTTCGTCAGCAGCTTGATCGCCGCTCGCTCGGTGCTGGCTCACGACCTCTTCTCGCTCGGGCGCACGGAGGTAACGAGCGAAGCGAGCGCCTTCGGCGGGTACGTGGCGTCGCGCAAGAAGCAAATCCAGCTGCTCGTCGCGCAGGAAGCCGCGAGCGATGCCGTGCGCATCGCGGTGCAAGGCCACAACGGAGCGCAGCTCGCCGGCGATCTTTCGAACACCGTAGAGAACTCGGGCCTCTCGTTTCTCACTGCGGTCGATCTCCAAGGCCACGTCCTCGCGCGCGTGCACGCGCGCAGTGGCGGATCCCTTGCGAACGATCCGCTCGTACAACGGGCGCTCAACGGCGAGACGTTCAGCACGCTCGCACGCCTTTCACCCGGCTTCCTGCAGAGCGAAGGATTGGCACTGCAGGCGGGGGTGCAGCACGACGGATTGGCGATCGTTTCGGCGACGCCGATCAGCGACGCGCAAGAGCGCACGATCGGCGTGCTCTACGGCGGCCTCGTGCTCAACCACTCGTACGATCTGGTCGACGAAGCGACGCGCGCGATCGGCGGCGCGATCGCATTGATCGACGATGGCACGATCGTCTCGAGCTCGATCGTAACCCCGGACGGCACGCGCTACCTCGACGCCCAAGTTCCGGCTACGGCGGCCGTCATTCGCACGGGGCGACCGTACGTGGGAAGCGACACCGAGGGCGGCGTGACGTACCTCGCTCGCATCGACCCGTTGATGACCGATCAGAACCAGATCGTCGGGGCGTCGTGGTACGGCATTCCGATGGTACGGATCACGAACATCATCGGTCATACGACGTGGACGCTCGTGCTGTGGGGCCTGCTCGCGGTAATACTCGTGCTCGCGCTCGCCGTTCCCATCGTGCAGGCGCTGTCGAAGACGCTCGTGCAAAACAGCCGGCGCGTTCGCGAGACCGCGAAGGAGCTGGGCGTGACGGTCGTCGGAAGTGAGGTATCCGGAGATCACGTGACTGCGACGCGGCGAGCGGTGGAGCGAAGCGGCGAGTTGATTGCGGAGCTGGCCAAGGGCGACGAGGCTCCGGCAAGCGTTGCCGAGCTGCAAAAGCTGAACGCAGAGCTGCACGGCGACGTGATCGTGATCGAAACGCTGGCGCAAGAGATGTCCAACCGCATGCACGATGCCGTCGAACGCGTCGCAGAGCTCAACGAGGTGGCGTCGACGCTAAACGAGCTCGTGACGGGCGAGTCGAGCCCATAAGGATGTCGATGCCCGAGATCATCTTCGTTTTCGCTAGCAACACCGACGCAATGATCGCCACGAAGGCGCTCAAGGACGCCGGCGTTGCTGCGAAGATGATCCCGAAGCCCGCCAACGTCGACTCGACAGCGAATCTTTGCCTTGCCATCGACGGCGCGGTGGAGAGCGAAGCGGCGTCGGCGCTCAGCACGGCCGGTATCGTGCTCGGCGGCGTCGTGAAATGACGCGCTAGCGCAGCGAGCGCGCGTCGGCAAGCGCGATGGTCTCCTGCCGCCCGTCGCGCTCCACGACGAGTCCGCCGCCGGCGGCGAGCGCCACGGCCGTCGCCTCGAACGGCACGCGTTCTCCGTCGAGCAGCAGCCGGTACCGCTGGCCTGGCACGTTCGCGGCGGCCTCCCATCGGCGCGCGACCGCGCCCGTATCCGCGAGCCGTCGCAACTCGTCACCGAATCGCTCCAAGATACGCGCGAGCAATACCGGGCGTTCGACGTTGGCCACGTCGTCGCAGTACGCGGGCGGCGGATCGAGCGCGGCGCCTGCCGCGCGAAAGACGTTGATGCCGACGCCGCATGCGACGCGCGCGCGCTTGCCAAGGATGCGCGAGGCGCAGAGAATGCCGGCGAGCTTCTTGTCGTTCAAGAGCAGATCGTTCGGCCAGTGCAGCGCCGCGTCGACGCCGGCGCCTGCGAGTGCGTCGCGGATACAGAGTGCCGCCCAGAACGGCACGATCCAGAGATCGTCGGTCGGGATCTCGCGCGGCAGGATCGTGGTGAAGAGCAACGCGCTCCCCGCCGGCGCCGTCCACGAGCGTCCTTTCCGCCCGACGCCGCGGGTCTGCTCTTCGGCAACGATCGTCATCCCGAGTGCCGCGTCGTCGCCGAGCAGCTCGGCTGCATCCTCGTTCGTGCTTCCCGTGCGCGCGACGTAGACGACGCGCGCGAACGCTCCCCCCATGCGGCAGGCTTATCCGCGCCGCGCGCCGCACCTTCGCAAGGCTATGGCAGTCGAAAGTTCGCTCGTTCTCTGTAAGCCCGATGCGGTTTCCCGCGGTCTCGTCGGCGAGATCGTCGCGCGCATTGAACGCCGCGGATACATCATCACGGCGATGCGCATGCTGCAGCTCGACGGCGATCGCGCGCGCAAGCATTACAGCGAGCACGCAGGCAAGCCGTTCTTCGACGACTTGGTCAGCTTCATCACGAGCGGTCCGCTAGTTGCGCTCGCCGTCGAAGGCGAGGGCGCGATCGAGGCATGCCGACAGCTGATCGGCGCGACGAATCCGCTGCAGGCTGCGCCCGGCAGCGTCCGTGCCGATCTCGCGCAGAGCATCGGGCGTAATCTCGTTCACGCGAGCGATTCGAGCGAGAGCGCGCGGCGCGAGCTGCCGCTATTTTTCGAAGATGCGGACTACGTGTGGCGCCACGATCTCGAGCGCTGGATCAAGGGCTGATGCTGGAGTCGCTGCGCGGCGGCGGGCGGCCGCTCATCGAAGGCGTCGAAGCGCGCGAAATTCTCGACTCCCGCGGCAATCCGACGGTCGCCGCAAGCGTGGCAACGAGCTTCGGCGCCGTTGAGGAGGCGATGGTTCCCTCCGGCGCTTCGACGGGTTCGCGCGAGGCGGTCGAGTTGCGCGACGGCGACGCGTCGCGCTACGGCGGGAAAGGCGTGCGCACGGCCGTTGCGACCGTGAACGACGTGCTCGGGCCCGCGCTCGAAGGGCTCGACGCGACGGCGCAACGCGAGATCGACGTGCGTTTGTGCGAGATCGACGGAACCCCGAACAAATCGCGCCTCGGTGCGAACGCATTGCTCGCCGTCTCGCTTGCGACCGCGAAAGCCGCTGCGGCAAGCCTGTCGCTTCCGCTCTTTCGTTACCTCGGCGGCCCGTCGGCGGCGACGTTGCCGGTGCCGCAGATGAACGTGATCAACGGAGGCAAGCACGCCGAGGGCGCGCTCCAGTTCCAAGAGTGCATGATCGTCCCCCTCGGAGCGCCGACGTTCTCCGAGGCGGTGCGATACGGCGCCGAGGTCTTTCACGCCCTCGGAAAACTGCTGCACGAGCGTGGTCTTTCCACGCTCGTCGGCGACGAAGGCGGCTACGCGCCACGGCTCGACACGCCTCAGCAGGCGCTCGATCTCATCGTCGCCGCCATCGAGCGCGCCGGCTATCGTCCCGGTGAGGACGTCGCGATCGCGCTCGATCCTGCGGCGAGTGAGTTTCATGCGGACGGAAAGTACTTCGCCCTCGACAAACAGCACGGGCTCTCGTCGAAGGAGACCATTGCGCTCTATCGCGATCTGCTCGATCGCTATCCCATCGTCTCGCTCGAAGATGGTTTGGCCGAAGATGACTGGGACGGATGGAGCGCGCTGACTCGCGAGCTCGGCAAGCGCGTGCAACTCGTCGGCGACGACATCTTCGTGACGAACGTGGAGATGCTCGCGCGCGGCATTCGAGAAGGAGTCGGCAACGCGATCCTCATCAAGGTGAACCAAATCGGAACGCTGACGCAGACGCGCGAGTGCATCGAGATGGCGCAGAAGGCCGGGTACGGTACCGTCATCTCGCATCGCTCGGGCGAAACCGAAGACACGTTCATCGCGGACTTGGCGGTGGCCGTCGGCGCGGGGCAGATCAAGACCGGGTCGCTCTCGCGCAGCGAGCGCATCGCGAAGTACAACCGGCTGATGGCGATCGAAGCGCAGCTCGGCGAAGCGGCGGTCTATGCCGGTGCGGGAGTCTATTCGCGGCGCGCGTGATCGACGAGCAGCGTAGGAGATTCGAGGAAGACGGATATCTCGTCTTCCCGGCGTTCGCGTCCAAGACGGAGATCGCGCGCGTACGGGCGCGCGCCGGGGAGATCGTCGACGCGTTCGACCCGTCTGAGGGAAGCGCGGTATTTTCGACGCGCGATCAGGCGGAGCGCAGCAACGCGTACTTCCTCGAATCGGCGACGACGATTCGCTGCTTTTTCGAAGAGGAAGCATTCGACGAAACCGGTGCGCTGCGGCGCGATACGGCACACGCGATCAACAAGATAGGCCACGCACTGCACGACCTCGACCCGGTGTTCGCGGCGTTCTCACGCGATCCGCGTCTTGCCGGCATCGCGCGGACGGTGGGCCTCGAGCAGCCGCTGCTCTACCAATCGATGTACATCTTCAAGCAACCCGAGATCGGCGGAGAAGTGAAGTGGCATCAAGACGCGTCGTTCTTCGTGACGGATCCGCCGAGCGTCGTGGCATTCTGGTTCGCGCTCGAGCGCGCCGATCGCGCGAACGGCTGCCTGTGGGTCGAGCCCGGCGGACATCGCGGCCCATTGCGCGAGCGCTTCGTCGTGCGGGAGGGGCGGACGCTGCTGGAGCGGCTCGACCCGGCGCCGTGGCCGACGATCGAAAGCGCAACGCCGCTCGAGGTCGACGCCGGGACGCTCGTCGTCTTCAGCGGCATGCTTCCGCATTACAGCGGGCCGAATCGCTCGGCGAAATCGCGCCACGCGTATACGCTGCACGCCGTCGACGGGCGCGCGAGGTACGCGCCGGAAAACTGGTTGCAGCGAGACAGCCTTCCGGCACGCGGGTTCGCGTAACCTTGAGGGCGGAACCGCGGTCCCTTGTAAGGAAGCGTGCGTAGCGGCGGCTGCGGGCCTGTAGCTCAGCGGTAGAGCGGCCGGCTCATAACTGGTTGCGCGTAGGTTCGAATCCTACCGGGCCCACTGCCGTCACTTACGGTGGTGGAGTACGATCTGGTTCCCTTCCGTGTCCTCGCCGAATGACATATGGCAGACGGGGGACTCTCCGGGATCGCCTGCCTTGCCGCCGTGCGAGCGGACGAACTCTACTGCAGATTTGACGTCCGGAACGGCAAAGGCGATGGCGTATCCCGGTTGCCACGGGTGGTTCTCGTGCTTTCCGATCGCGAACGCCGAGCCATCGGGCAGCGCGAACTCCGCCCACGAACCCTCCATCAGCGTCTCGGGCTGCGTGCCGAGTAACTCGGTGTAGAAGCGTAGCGCGCGCTCGAAGTCTTTGACGTTGTAGATGTGGACGTCGATGCCGGTGACCATGGTTGCTCCTTGCGATTATTCGCCGCTAGCGATGATGCCCGCGAGCTCGCGCGGCGGCGCAAAGACGATTGTCGGCTCGCGCTTGCCGAACTCTTCCACGTCGGCATCGCCGACGATCGCGCGCACGTGTTCGACCACGCGCGCGACGAGATGCTCCGGCGTCGATGCACCGGCGGTAACGCCGATCGTCGTTGCGTGCGCGATCCACGCGCGCTCGATCTCGTTCGGGCCGTCGATCAGATAGGCCGGCGTCCCGGCTTCCGCCGAGCAATCGCGCAGTCGCTGCGCATTCGAGCTGTTCTGCGATCCAACGACGAGGACGACGTCGCAGGCGACGGCGAGCTCCTTGACGGCGTTCTGGCGATTCTGCGTCGCGTAACAGATGTCGCTGCTCGGCGGCTCCTTGAGCGCGGGGAAGCGGCGCTTGAGCGCGGCGAGTATTCCGTGGGTGTCGTCGAGACTCAGCGTCGTCTGCGTGACGACGGCGACGCGCTGCGGATCGGGAACTGCGACCGTTGCAGCGTCCACTTCGTTCTCGACGAGTGCGATCGATCCGGGAATCTGCCCGAGCGTACCCGTGACTTCGTCATGCCCAGCGTGGCCGATGAGCAGCACGAAGTAGCCGTCGCGCGCGAAACGCAACGCCTCAACGTGAACCTTCGTGACGAGCGGGCATGTCGCGTCGACCACGCGCAGGTTGCGTTCGGCCGCCTGACGGCGAACGTCGGGCGCGACGCCGTGCGCGCTGAAGACGGCAAGCGAGTCGTTGGGTACCTCGGCGAGCTCGTCGACGAAGACCACGCCGCGGCCGCGCAGCCGTTCGACGACGTCGCGATTGTGGACGATCTCCTTACGCACGTAGAGCGTTCCCGGGTGCACGTCGAGCAGATCCTCGATGATTTGGATCGCCCGATCGACCCCAGCGCAAAAGCCGCGGGGATTGGCCAGCAGAATACGGCGGCTCTCGGTGCCCATCTGTCGTATACTACCACCCGGGGAGGCTGCACGCCCCCTGGGGGCCAAGCTCTTGCCCGCGGCGCCATCGTCTATCGGTTAGGACATCGCCCTTTCAAGGCGGAAAGACGGGTTCGATTCCCGTTGGCGCTACCA
>DATKRS010000020.1 GCA_035532035.1 Candidatus Dormiibacterota bacterium | reverse complement strand
TTGCTGTTGAAATCGTTGAAGATGAAGAACGGCTGGAAGATCGTGCCGCTGTGGTTGTTGTACGCCGGCGAGAGGTTGCCGCTATTCGGTATGCTCCCCGTCCCGAGGTTGTACGTGAGCAGAGACTGGGTGATGACGTTTGCCACCACGACGTACTGCGCGTGCGGCGTACCGCCCGGCGAGAGCGGCGGGAATGCCCCGGGCGCGGGCGAGGTACCGTTACCCCCGGTGCAGGCAGCAAGTGCGCCCGCGAGCAGGCCCAGTGACGCGAGATATCCGAGCGAGCGAAGATGGAACCTGTGCACGGCGCTACCCCCAAATAGGAAAAAGGCGGAATCTTTTTATTAGGGGCTGGTTAGACTACGGGAAGGTGGCGTCCTGCAGCTCGCTTCTGCTCGCGCGGTCTATTTCCGCGAGGTAGCGCCGCCGAAGCGGCTCCTCGAGGAAAGAGGCCTCGAATGAATGGCGCGCGAGCGTGGCGAGCGCCTCGGCCGTGAATCCCAGGGCGGCAGCTACTCCGGTATAGTTCTCCGCGACGTACCCCCCGAAGTAGGCCGGGTCGTCGGAGTTGATCGTTACCAGCAACCCGGCATCGAACATGCGTTTGACCGGGTGCTCTTCGAGCCTCGGGACCACATGCAGCCGCACGTTGGAAAGCGGGCAGACCGTGAGCGCGACGCGCTCCCGCCGGAGCCGCTCCACAAGCGCCGGGTCCTCCATGCACCGCACGCCGTGATCGACGCGCGCCACCTTCAAGAGATCGAGCGCCTGCGTAACGTACTCGGGCGGTCCCTCTTCGCCCGCATGCGCGACGGTCAGGAAACCCTCCGCGCGCGCGCGATCGAAGACGCGCACGAACTTCGAGGGCGGGTTCCCACGTTCGGCGGAATCGAGGCCGACGGCGACGATCTTCTCTCGGTTACGAAGCGCGAGCTCGAACGTCTCCATCGCCGACTCCGCAGAGAGATCGCGCAAGAAGCACATGATGAGATGCGACGTGATGCCGAGGTCTCGCTCGCCGTCGCATAGCGCCTGCACGATGCCGCCGGCGAAGACGTCGAACGCGACCTCGCGCGAGAGGTGTGCTTGCGGGTCGAAAAATATCTCCGCATGGCGCACGCCCTGCGCGACGGCACGCCGCAGGTACGCAATCGTCAGATCGTAGAAGTCGCGCTCGGCGCGGAGCACCTGCATTCCGGAGTAATAGATGGCGAGAAACGACTGGAGATCGGTGAAGGCGTACGCGTTGCGCAGCTCCTCGACGCTCGCGTACGGCAACGCAATGCGATTGCGCTCGGCGATCTCGAAGATCAGCTCCGGCTCGAACGTGCCTTCGATATGGAGGTGCAGCTCCGCCTTAGGCAAGGCGAATGCATCGGTCATCCGCGCCTCTTCGACGCAGGGCGTTTCGGGCCTCGTCGAACGCAGCTTACGCTGCGACGTGCTTCGCGAGCATCGAGACGATCGCGTTCTCGGGAACGTATCCGACGATGCGATCGACGACTTGGCCGCCTTTGAAGAGGATGAGGCAGGGGATGCCAGAGACGCCGTAATGCCCGGTGACGCTCGGGTTTTCGTCGGTGTTCACCTTGACGAACTTCGCCTTGCCGGCGAACTTCTGCGAGACCTTCTCGACGACGGGCGAGAGCATGCGGCACGGGCCGCACCACGGAGCCCAAAAGTCCACTAGCACGGGCTCGCCGTTCTTGAGCACCTCGCTCTCGAAGCTCGCCTGCGTCACGTCATTTATCGCACTCATCGCTTTTGCTGTATCTCCTCCTCTCCAAAGACCCCGTGTAGCATGCTTGAGTTGCAGGCACCTCTTCGGAGAAGTGTGAGAGATTTGCGCAAAAGCCATGGACGGCGAACTTCCTTTGAAGTTGCGCAAATCCGATCAAGTAGGAGCGCGCAAGGACGCGCGCGACGAACGTCTTCGAGGAAGGGGTGCCTGCAACGAAAGCAGCGGTCACGTGGTCAGCTCCGTTTGGGTCGGCTCGCCCGTGATGTCGGTGATCTGCTTTGCCTGCTTGCCCACGTTCGTCACGGCGATCACCTCGGTGCCTTCGCCGAGCCGCTGCAGCCGCACGCCCTTCGCCGAGCGTCCGGTCTTGCGAATGCCCGCGACCTTCAAGCGGATGACCTGATTCGCGGACGTGATCATGAGGATCTCGTCGTCGGGTGCGACCATGACCTGATCGATGACGTGCCCGATGTCCTCGCGCTCCTTGGCAAAAGCCTTGACGCCTTTGCCGCCGCGTTGCGTGTGGCGGTAATCGTCGATCGGCGTGCGTTTGCCGAAGGCGAGCGAGGTCACGAGCAGCACCTCGCGGCGATGGTCTTCAATGACGTCCATCGCGACGATCTCGTCGCCGTCCTCGAGCGTCATGGCCTTGACGCCGCGTGCGTTGCGTCCCATCGGCCGCACGCCCTTTTCGTTGAAGTGGACGGCCATGCCACGCAGCGTGCCGAGGATGATGTCGCGCGAACCGTCCGAGAGATCGACCGCAAGCAGCTCGTCGCCGTCGTCGAGATTGAGCGCGATCAAACCGCTGCGCCGCACGTTGGCGAACTCGCCGAGCTTCGTCTTCTTGATGACGCCGCGGCGCGTCACCATGACGAGATATTTCTCGCCCTCGAACTTGTCGATCGGGAAGACGGCGGTGACCTCTTCTCCCGGCGGCAGCGTCAACAAGTTGACGAGTGCCGTGCCCCGCGCTTGGCGCGTCGTGTCGGGGATTTCATACGCGCGCAACCGGTAGACGCGTCCCTTGTTCGTGAAGAACAGCACGTGGTCGTGCGTCTTCGTCACGAAGAAGCTGCGTACGATGTCCTCGCGCTTGAGATTCGAAATGCCGATGACGCCGCGGCCGCCGCGGTTCTGCGTGCGGAACGTGTCGACGGAGACGCGCTTGATGTATCCGCCGACGGTGTACGTCACCACGACGTCGACGTTCGGGATCAGCTGCTCGACGGAAAACTCGTCCTCGGCCGGCACGATCTGCGTGCGCCGCGCGTCGCCGAAGCGCTTCTTGAGATCGAGCGTCTCGTTCTTGATGATGGCGGCGACCTTGCGTGGGCTGCGCAAGATGTCCTCGAGCTCCGCGATGGTCTTGATCAGGCCGGCGTACTCGTCCTCGATCTTCTGCCGCTCCAACCCGACGAGCGTGCGCAGACGCATGTCGACGATCGCCTGCGCCTGAACGTCGGAGAGCGAGAAGCGCTTCGAGAGGCGCGTCTTGGCTTCGTCGGTCGTTTGGCTGCCGCGCACGATCTCGATGACCTCGTCGATGTTGTCGAGCGCGATGCGGTAGCCCTCGAGGAGATGCGCGCGCTCCTTGGCCTTTGCGAGGTCGTAGGCCGTGCGGCGGGTAACGACGTCTTTGCGATGGGCGACGAAGTGCTCGAGAAGTTGCTTGAGGGTGAGCACCTGGGGTTCGAGCGCAACGCTGCCGTTCGCGCGCGGAGGACCGACCGGTACCAGCGCGAGCATATTGAACCCAAAGCTCGCCTGCAGCGGCGTGTGCCGGAAGA
Source organism: Candidatus Dormiibacterota bacterium (assembly GCA_035532035.1). Taxonomy (NCBI): domain Bacteria; kingdom Bacillati; phylum Candidatus Dormiibacterota; species Candidatus Dormiibacterota bacterium. The sequence goes on along the minus strand of DATKRS010000020.1, from coordinate 26,435 downwards.
GCTGATTGAGCACCACTTTGGGCGTCGCCGTACGTTGCAGCTCGACGACGACCTTCATCCCCTTACGGTTCGACTCGTCGTCCAGCCGCGCGATACCGGTAATGCGCTTCTCGGAATGCGCCTCGGCGATCGCTTCGACGATGCGGTTCTTGTAGACTTGATAGGGAATCTCGGTGATGACGATCTTGTGCTTGCCGCGGTCTTCGATGATCTCGGCTTTGCCGCGAATCGTAATCGAGCCACGGCCGGTGCGATAGGCTTCGCGGATCGTCTCTTGCCCCAGGATCGTGCCGCCGGTCGGAAAGTCGGGCCCGTGAACGAACTTCAGCAGCTCTTCGACGTCAATGGCGGGATCGTCGATCAGCGCGGCGAGCGCGTCGCAGATCTCGCCGAGATTGTGCGGCGGGATGTTCGTCGCCATTCCCACCGCGATGCCGCTCGAGCCGTTCGTCAACAGCTGCGGCAACCGTCCGGGGAGAACGCTCGGCTCGGTACTTTGGTTGTCGAAGTTAGGAACGAACGCGACGGTCTCTTTGTCGATGTCCGCGAGAACGTCGAGCGACGTCCGCGCGAGGCGAGCCTCCGTGTAGCGGTACGCTGCGGGCGGATCCGGGTCGATTGAGCCGAAGTTGCCGTGGCCGTCGACGAGCGGATAGCGCAGCGTGAAATCCTGGGCCATGCGCACGAGCGCGTCGTAGACGGACCCGTCGCCATGCGGATGATAGCTCTTCAGCACCTCACCGATGATACCGGCGCACTTACGGTGCTGCTTCGAGGGTTCGAGCCCCATCTCGCGCATCGCGTAGAGGATGCGCCGCTGAACCGGCTTGAAACCGTCGCGCACGTCGGGCAGAGCGCGCGCCACGATGACGGACATCGCGTACGAGAGGTAGCTCTCGCGCATCTCATCTTCGACGTTGACCTGTTGTATGAGATCGTTATTCATGGAACGTAACGTGCATCTCTTCGACGCCGCACTCGAACGCACTTGCAAGAGCGAGCGAGAGCTACACGAGCTTGCCTCGGAGCTCGCGGTGCTGCTGCGCCCGGGTGACGTCGTCGCGCTCTCGGGTCCGCTCGGCTGCGGGAAAACGGCGTTCGCCCGCGGGCTCGTGCGCGCGCTGCACGGCCGCGACGAAGGGACGAGCCCGACGTTCACCTTCCGCCACCGCTACGACGGAGATCCTCCCGTCGAGCATCTCGACTTCTATCGCATCGCGGAGGCCGCCGACACGGTGGAGCTCGGGATCGAAGAGGCGTTCGACGGCAGCGCCGTCGTCATCGTCGAGTGGTGGCGCAACGCCGCGTATCTCTTGCCGCGGCGGCGCTACGAGATCGAGATCTCGGGTGCCGGCGACAGCGTGAGGCACGTCGCCATCGTTCCGCCGCAATGATCGTACTTGCCCTCGAGGGCGCACTCGGAGTCTTTTCGGCGGCGCTGGCCGAGGACGATCGCGTCGTTGCACAGCGCGGCGAGGACGGCAAGCGGGCGCTCGAGGCCGGGCTCGCGCTCGTCTGCGCGGTCATGGAGGACGCGGGCCGCTCGCAGGCCGATCTCGACCGAATCGCCGTCGGGACCGGCCCCGGAGGGTTTACCGGTCTACGCATAGCGATCTCGTACGCAAAGGCGCTTGCGCTCGCGTGGCGCCTGCCGCTCGTGCCCGTGTCGTCGTTCGATCTTCTCGAGGGGGAGGGTACGAACGAGCGGGCGTTGAGCGTCGTTACCGCAAGACGCGGCGTCGTCTGCGCGCGACTGCGCGACGGAGAACGCAGGGCGACGGCCTGTGGCGAGCCGGCCGACGTGGTCGCGCGCCTCGTCGGCTCGGACGAAGGCCCCCTCGCCGTTTTCGGTCAGGCGGAGGACGTGCTCGAAGTCCTCGCCGAACGCGGCATCGAGGTGAAGCACGTTCCCGCTCCCGCGGTCCCTGCAGCCGCCGTCGCGATGCTCGCGCGGTCGGCGACGCCCGCGCACAGCCTGCACGAGGTTCTCCCGGAGTACGGCGAGCTTCCGGCCGCACGAGTTCCGCGTCTACCGGACCGAGAGCGCGGGTGAAGGCCGACCTCGAACGGTCTCCGGCCGGCGGGACGCTCGCGATCTCGACGATGGCGCAGGGAGACGTTCCGCACGTCCTACGTATCGAGCGCGAAGCTTTTGCGACGCAATGGCCGGCGGATGCGTTCTATAACGAGATTGCCGCCAACAAGCTCGCGCATTACTTCGTCGGCCGATACGACGGACGCATCGTCGCCTACGGCGGAATCTGGGTCATTCTCGAAGACGCCCACGTTACGACGATCGCCGTCGGCACGCGGCACCGCGGACGCGGATTCGGAGAAACGATGCTTCTGCGGCTCGTCGACGAAGCGCTGGCGCGAGGCGCGTCGTGGATGACGCTCGAGGTGCGCGAGAGCAACGTCGTCGCACAGCAGCTCTACAAGAAATACGGGTTCACGACGGTTACTGCGCGCAAGGCCTATTACAGCGACAACAACGAGAACGCGCTCGTCATGTGGGCTGGAAATCTCAAGAGCGAGCTCTATCGCAATCGGCTGGGTGCGCTGCGCGAGGCCGACGGCGGCTGACCTATCACGAGATTACGCGCCGCGTGCGCGAGGAGATCGGCCAAGAACATCGCTACGCTCATTGCGTGCGCGTCGCGCGCTGCGCGGAGATCCTTGCGCTGCTCTACGCCGCAGACTCCGGGAAGGCGCGTTTGGCCGGGTTGCTGCACGATCTGGCGCGCCTCTACGCTCCCGAACGCCTCCTTGCCGAGTGCGCGGCTCGTGGGCTCGCCATCGACGAGGCGGAGCGCGCCGCTCCTGTTCTGCTCCACGCGCGGCTCGGCGCTGCGCTCGCTCGGGAACGCTTCGCCGTGACTGATCTCGAGGTGCTCTCCGCCATCGAAAAGCACACGTTGGGCGATGCTGAAATGTCGCCGCTCGATTGCGCGGTCTACCTTGCAGACGGCCTGGAGCCGGGCCGTACCTTCGCCGAGCGCGCCGCTCTCTGGGAACTCGCCAAATGCGACCGGACCGCGGCGATGCGCGCAACGCTCGCCGCGACGATCGGGTACATACACGCGAGAGGCCTCCGGCCGGCACCGCGAGCTCTCGCTGCCGCCCGCGCTTTTGGGGTAGAAACGTGATCGATATCGTGCGCAACGCTGCGCTGGACAAAAAAGGCGAAGACTTCGTCGCGATCGACGTGCGCGAGCGCACGATTCTCGCCGATACGTTTGCGATCGTCAGCGGGCGTTCGCGCGTTCAGGTGCGCTCGATCGCTGAGGCGATCGTCGCCGCAGTCGAGACCGCCGGCTTTCGGTTCGCGCGCATCGAAGGCCACGCCGACGGCGGGTGGATCCTGCTCGACCTCGGAAGCGTCATCGCGCACGTCTTCACGCCGGAGCAGCGCTCGTTCTACAACCTCGAGCGTCTATGGGCCCCGGCGAGCGAGAGAGAGGCACAGAGCTCGTGAAGGTACGCCACGAAACCCGTTCCAAGCGCATGCGCCGGCAGCGCTGGCTCAGGGCCGGAATCTGGGTCTTTCTCTTCGTCTTCGCCTTCAGCGTCGTCGGCGGCTTGATGCTCGTCGTCGCCGGAACCGCCGGCCACTAACTCCGCACGCGTGCTCTTCGTCCAAGACCACGCCCAGGTGTTCTCGGTGCGCACCGTCGCCGGCGTGGAGCGGCGCATCGCCGCAACGCGCGCAGCGACGGGCGAAGAGCTCGTCGTGGTCACCGTTCCCCGGCTGGCGGGCGCACAAGCATCGGGTGTCGTGGAGAGCGAAGCGGAGCGGCTCTTCTACCAAGAAGGCGTTCGCGGAACGCTACTCTACGTCGATCGCGACGATCGCCGGGACGCCGTGATCGCGCAGCCCACGGCGTGGTTCGACGCACGGCACGTTGCGGCGATTCGGCGAGCGATGGAGGCGCGCTTCCGGCGGGGAGAGTACGACGCCGGGCTGCGCGCAGTTGCCGGCGACGTTCTCGCTGTCTACGATGCCCACGCGGCGGCATCGAGCGCCGGCATCAGGAAGGCGGCACCGCGCCTGCGAATCTACGCATGGATTGCGGCGGCTCTGCTCGCCTATCTTGTCGTTCGCGGCGCGCTGCGGCGGGCAGGCGCATGAGCCTGCACCCCTAACTGTTACAGCGTCATGCGACGCCATCTTTGCGCTCTGCTCGCGGCAGCGTTCGCCGCGCCGCTCTTCGTTGTGCCCGCGTCTGCGGCGCCCGCCTCATACTTCGGCGGCCTCCATTATCGCCTTATCGGGCCGTTTCGCGGTGGCCGCGCCCTCGCCGTGACGGGCGTTCCCGGCCAGCCGAATCATTTCTACTTCGGCGCGGTCGACGGCGGCGTATGGGAGACGCTCGACGCTGGAAGAACGTGGAGACCGATCTTCGATTCGCAAGACATCGCTTCGGTCGGCGCGATCGCCGTCGCGCCCAGCGATCCACGCGTCATCTACGTCGGAACCGGCGAAGCCGACATGCGCTCCGACATTGCCTACGGAAACGGCGTCTACAAGAGCACCGATGGAGGGGGTCACTGGACGCACCTCGGCCTGGACGACACGCGCCAAATCGGCAGTATCGTCGTCGATCCGCACGACGCCAGCGTCGTGTACGTTGCGGCGCTCGGGCATGCGTACGGACCGAACGCGGAGCGCGGCGTCTTCAAATCGACCGACGGCGGCGCGCACTGGGCGAAGGTACTCTACCTCAACGACAATACCGGCGCCATCGATCTGGCAATGAGTCCGCGCGATCCGCACACGCTCCTCGCCGCGATGTGGCAGACGCGCCGGCCGCCGTGGAACGTCTACCCTCCCTCTAGCGGTCCGTCCAGCGGGCTCTACGCAACGCACGACGCCGGCGCAACGTGGGCGCACGTCACGCAAGGGCTGCCCGCGCACGCCGGCCGAATCGGCGTGAGCTTCTCGGCCGCAAACGCGCAGCTTGTCTACGCGGTCGTCGATAGCGACGTGCACCACGGCGGCATCTATCGATCGGATGACGGCGGTGCGTCGTGGCATCGCACGAACGGCGAGGTACGGCTCTGGCAGCGCGGGTGGTACTTCGGCGGAATCACCGCCGATCCGCAGAGCCCCGACGTCGTCTACGTCATGAATACGTCGACGTATCGCTCGACCGACGGCGGGCGCACCTTCGTCGCCATCAAGGGCGATCCGACGGGCGACGATTTTCACACGCTCTGGATCGATCCCGCCGACGCGAGCCGCATGGTTCTCGGTAGCGATCAAGGAGTGATCGTGAGCGTCGATCGAGCGAAGACGTGGAGCTCTTGGTACAATCAGCCGACGGGCCAGTTCTACCACGTGAGCACCGACGACCGCTTCCCGTACTGGGTCTACGGCGCGCAGCAAGATTCGGGCAGCGTTGCCACGCGGAGCACGGGGCGATACTCTACGATTACCGCAATCGACGCGCGTTGGATCGACGCCGGCGGCGAGGACGGGTACATCATCGCGGACCCGCCGCATCCGGCTACGGTCTACGGCTCGGCAGCGAACTTTGCCGGCGGCCCCGTGACGCTCGAAAATATCGACACCGGCTGGGAACGCAACCTCGATCCGACGCTTGCCTATCCACGCCACGTCTGGCGAAGCACGTGGACCGTTCCACTTGCCATGACGGCAGATCGACGGACGCTCTATTACGCGCATCAACGGATCTTCCGGTCATATGACGGCGGGCAATCGTGGCGGATCGTCAGCCCCGACCTCTCGCGCTCGCACACCGGCGCGTTGCCGAACCTCGATCCACCGACCCGCGCCGACGACAACGGCCTCCGGCGCCACGGCGTCGTGTACGCCCTCGCGCCCTCCCCGCGCGACGCGAGCATGCTCTGGGCGGGAACCGATGACGGGCTCGTGTGGCTGACACGCGACGCGTGCGCGCATTGGAGCAACGTCACGCCTCCGGGCGTGACGGCGTGGAGCAAGATAGCGATCGTCGAGCCGTCACACTTCGACGCGGCGACGGCATTCGTCGTCGTCGACCGTCACCGTCTGGATGACTATCATCCGTACATCTATCGCACGCGCGACGGCGGCAAGACGTGGCGGCTGATCGTCGAGGGCATTCCGAACGGCTCGTTCGTGAACGTGGTGCGCGAAGATCCCTTCCATCGCGGCCTGCTCTTCGCAGGAACGGAGAGAGGCGTGATGGTCTCGTTCGACGACGGAAATCACTGGCGATCGCTCCAGCTCAACTTGCCCGTCTCGTCGGTGCGCGACCTCGACGTGCACGGCGAAGACCTCGTCGTCGGGACCCATGGCCGCGCGCTCTGGATTCTCGACGACATCTCGCCGCTGCGTCAGATGGCGCAAGCGCAATCCTCGCACGGCGGCGCGTTCCTTTTCGCTCCGGCGGCAGCGTATCGCGTGCATGCCGTTGGGTATAACGAAGGCACGCCGTATCCGGAAGACGAGCCGCAGGCGCAGGATGCACCCAACGGCGTCAACGTCGACTACATCGTGCGCACACCAGGTACGGTGTCGATCAGCATACTCGACGCGCGCGGCAACGTGGTGCGGCGCTGGTCGAGCGATCGTCCCACGCACGCCGTGAATCCGACGAGCCTCGATTTTCCACCACAGTGGGCACCGGTTCCGCCGGTTCCTTCGAGCGCGATCGGCACGCATAGGTTTCTCTGGAACTTTCACGTCGGAAGCGATTCCGGCCCACTCGCGCCGCCCGGGCACTACGTGGTGCGGCTGACGCACGACGGCACGACCTCTTCGCGCTCCGTCACGGTGCTGCGCGACCCGCGCATCGCCGCAAGCGACGCCGGCCTGCGCGCGCAGTACGCGCTCGCGCAGGCGATTGAAGGGCGAATCGCACAGATCGCGGCAGCGCGTACGAGGACGACGAATCCGGCCGTTCTCGGCGTGGCGCCGGCCGCCAATCCCAACGATTCGGTCGGCGGCCCATCGCGCGACGTCACGAGCCTGCGCGCGCTGCGCGGAGCGTTCGAGAATCTCGAGCAGGCCGTCGAAAGCGCCGACGCGCCACCGACACCCGACATGCATCGCGCCTACGAAAAGCTCTCCGCGATGCTCGCGTCTACCTTACGAAAGATTCCTCGAAGGCGCTAGGAGTCTAGCGTCCAGCGAGCGTTTGCGCGTACCAGCTCTCCAAATCCGAGTGGAACTGGACCAGCGCCGCATGGTGCAGATAAACCATGTGTCCCGACTCGTAGAAGCCGTACGTGATGTGCGACTGCAGATCGGGCTTGAGGTTGAGATGGTCGAGCGTATAGACGGTCGCGAGCCAGGGCGTCGCAAAGTCGTAGTAGCCGTTCGCTGAGAAGACCCGCAGGCCGGGGTTATAGGTCAGCGCATTTGCGAGGTCGGGCGCGGTGTTGAGCACCGGCGAGTTGTTGTGGTGCCAGTTCCAACCGCCGTCGGCGTGAATCAGCGCGTATGCGAGCACGCGATATCTCTCCGGCGGTCGGTATCCGAGCCCTTGCTGTATGTACGCATTGTTCGCCGCCGTGAACGCAGAGTCGATTGCGGCGTCGGTCGGGTCCCACGGCCACTCATCCGCCGCGCTATCGAGCACGTCGTTTTCGTAGCGCGAATCGTACCGTCCGACGACCTTGCCTTGGTTGCGCTCGAGCTGCATGAGGAAGCGCTGATACGAAACGCGCAGATTCGCAAGGCGAATGTAGTTCTCCGACAGGCCCGTGAACCTGTGCAGCTTCGCAACGACGTCGTTGTACGTACCGCGCGATAGATGGGCGCCCTGCGCCAGTGCGTTCAGGTACTCGCCCATCGCAAAGTCGCGCGACTCCATCACGGCGGTGTGGAGATCGCTCGGCGCACCGGCGGGGAGGCGGTGATGGTACCACGCCGCAGCCGTTTCCGTGGGCAGATAGAGGACGTACGACCAGTCCCCTCCGGCTTGCGGAACGCTGTCGCCGTATGTGCTGGCGTAGAGCCCGAAGTTGAGAATCGACGAGAGCAGCACGACGCCGTTTATGCCGATGCCTTGATTCTGCAGATAGTCGACGAGCATTGCCGAGCGCGGCGTACCGTACGATTCTCCAAAGAGAAACTTCGGTGAGTTCCAGCGCCCGAATCGCGTCACGTACCGGTCGACGAACTGCGCGAAGGACTTGACGTCGGGATCGGCTCCGAAGAACTCCTTCGGGGTTCCGGCGCCGATGATGCGGCTGTAGCCGCTGGCACACATGTCGATGAAGACTTCGTCGGTGCGGTCGAGCAGGGTGTACTGATTGGGAACGACGCGATAGGGCGGCGGCCCGGTCATGCGTCCGTCCGCGACCGCGACGCGCACGGGCCCGAACGATCCCATGCGCAGCCATACCGTCGAGCTTCCGGGTCCGCCGTTATAGAAGAACGTAACCGGCCGGGCCGACGGATCCGTTCCGTCCAGCGTGAAGGCGGTGTAGAACATGCGGCACGCCGGCTGTCCCTTGTCGTTGGTAAGGTCGATCGTGCCGGCGCGCGCCGTATACGCGAGCGTTCGACCGTCGACGACGATCGCGTGGTGCGTGACGGCGTCGGGAAACGCCGGCACGGCCTGCGGCGGCGCGGCATGAGCCGCCGGTGCTGCGCTCGTCGCGGCAAGCGACGACGCACCGAGAAGCGCCAGCGCCGCGAGGACCTTTTTCATCGTCTGCATCGTCTCCGTGGCTCCTAGCGAATCGAGAGCGCCTGCGCGTACCAACGCTCGAGATCGTTGTGGTACTGCGCGAGTGAGGGGATATTGAGATAGATCATGTGTCCCGACGGATAGAAGCCGTAGGTGATGTGCCCCTGGATGGCGGGCATCAGGTTGAGATGCGTCAGCGTGTACACGGTCGCATAGTAGGGCGTGGCGAAATCGTAGTAGCCGTTCGCCGAGAAGACGCGCAGGTTCTTGTTATAGGTCATCGCCTGCGCGAGGTCGACCGCCACGTTTGTGACCTCGGTACCGTTGTGCTTCCAATTCCACCCGCCATGCGCGGCGATGATATTGTAGACGCTCGTGCGGTAGAGCAGCGGCGTGTTGTAGTGGAGATCCTGGCGCAGGTATTCGTTGATCGCGGTCGTGTACGGCGCGTCGATTCCGGCGTCGGTCGCGTCCCAATCCGGCGTTTCCTGCGTGCGATCGAGCGCCCACGTTTCGAAGCGCGAGTCGAGCCGCCCGACGACCTTGCCTCGCTCGCGCAGCAGCTCGCTCATGAAGCGCCAATACGGTACGCGCAGGTTCGAGTTGCGGATGTATTGGTCGGAGAGGCCGGTATAGTAATGGAGCTTCGCCACGACGTCGTCGTAGGATGCCGGTGAAAGCGCCGAGCCTTGCGCGAGCGCGTCGAGATACTCGGTGGACGCAAAGTGTTCCGCCGCTGCGGTGAACGAGCGCAGGCTGCCGCGGTATGCGATCGCGTGGTGGTACCAGGCGGTGGCGGCTTCGGTCGGCAGATAGAGCACGAAGAGCCAGTCGCCGCCTCCGATGCCCGTCGGCTCGAAATCCCAGTCGAGAGCGAAGCTGAGGATCGTCGATTGGAGCACGACCCCGCTCACCGTGATGCCGTTGGCCTGCAGATAGTTGGCGAGGTTCGCCGAGCGCGTCGTGCCGTACGATTCGCCGAAGAGAAACTTTGGTGAGTTCCAGCGCCCGAACTGCGTCACGTACCGCTCGATGAACTGTCCGAACGCGCGCACGTCTTGGTCGACGCCAAAGAAATCGGCCGGCTTGCCCTTGCCGATGATGCGGCCGAAGCCGCTGTCCGGCATGTCGATGAAGACGAGATCCGATCGATCGAGAATGCTGTACGGATTATCGACGATGCGGTATGCCGGGCCCGCGGTCTGCGTCGCGTTCGAGTTCGTAACGATCCGCATCGGCCCCACGGAACCCATGTGCAGCCACATGCTCGAGCTTCCCGGTCCGCCGTTGTAGAGGAACGTCACCGGCCTGGTGCTCGGGTTTGCGCCGTCGAGCGTGTACGCGACGTAGAAAATCCGGCACGTCGGACGATGGTCCTGATCCCTGAGCGTGATCGTTCCCGCACGCGCAGTGTAGGCATACGTATGACCGCCGAGCGCGATCGTGTGATGCGTTACGGCATCGGGAGTCGCAGACGGATCGCCGGACGTGCGGGGGGCGCTTGCGAGCAAGAAGACGGCGGCAAGTGCGGCCGCCGGGAGCGTACGGAGCATGGGGTGGCAAGTTGTCGCTTGCGCCCGCGCGGCCCTTCAGGCCGCAAACGCGGCACTACCGGGGTTGGCGGCTTCCTTTGACGGGTTGCGGAAAGACTCGCCGGGGGTTTTTCCGCAGCCTGTTAGAGCTCGTACAGCGCCTTGCGAAGTCGGGCCACTGCCCGTTCGATCGTTTCGAGGTACGGATTCATCGCCGCCTTGATACGGTTCAGCCGCTCGACGCCCGCCGGCGTGATCGCGTAGATACGGCGCGATCGCTTCGTCGGGTGATCCCACGTCGCGCTCACGAATCCACGTTCTTCCAAGCGGCGCAGCAGCGGATAGATCTTGTTCGTGTTCACGGCGATCAAATCTCCACACAGGCGTTCGATGCGCTGCATCAAGCCGTAGCCGTGATCGGGCTGCTCCTCGAGCAGATGCAGGAGCAGTGCCGGAAATACCGTCTTGCTCTTGATCGGCCCGCGAAGAATCTCGTCGACGGGATGAAGCTCGTGCGCGTGCGCGTGCACCTCATGCGTGGGCGTGAAGGCGGAGCTCGGTGCGATAGGCGCGGTCGATTTCGTCTGCATAGTGTTGCTCCACGACGCGGCGCTTGATCTTCATTGCCGGCGAGAGATAACCGCTTTCGACGGTAAACTCTTGCGGAATGACGACGATGCGCCGGATCTGCTCGAAGGTAGCGAGGTCAGCCGTTTGCTTCTCGATTTCGGCGGTGAGGAAGGTCAGCACGTCGTCGCGAGCCGCCAGCCGTTCCGGCGGAACGTCGGCAGATATGCCGAGCGCCTTGCGTACGAGGTCCCAGTTGGCATTGATCACGGCTGCGGGATGGGGCTGCCCTTCGCCGACGACCATTGCCTGCGTGACGTAGAGCGAGCGTCTGATCGCCGATTCCACGCGCGCGGGCGCGATGAACTTTCCGCCGGCGGTCTTGAACAACTCGCGTTTGCGATCGGTGATATAGACGAATCCCTTCTCCATCTGCCCGACGTCGCCGGTTTGCAGCCAGCCGTTCTGGATCGCCTCGGCCGTCGCGGCTTCGTCGCGATAGTAGCCCTTCATCACGTGCCGGCCGCGCGTCAGGATCTCGCCGTCGTCTGCGATCTTCACCTCGACGCCAGGAATCGGCTTGCCGACGGCGCCGTAGCGATTCGCCGAGAGCCGGCTCACCGTCGTGACCGGCGACGTCTCGGTCAAACCGTAGCCCTGCATGATCGGCAAGCCCAAGCCGAGGAACGTCATCGCCGTGTCGACGTGCAGCGCCGCGCTACCGCTCGTGAAATACCGAAGACGATCGAGGCCCAGGCGTTTGCGGACCGCCTTCAGCACCAGGGCGCGAGCGGCGAGGTACGCAAGCCATCGTCGCGGCCCGGCCCATCGCTTGAACGTCTTCGCGTACATGTAGTCGTGACCGGCGCGCAGAGCCCACGGAACGAGCTTCGCGGCCAGTCCGCCCTGTGCCATCGCCGACGCGGTAACGCCCGCGAGCACGCGATCGAAGATTCGCGGCACCGCGGTCATCGAAAACGGGCGCACGTCCTGCACGTCGGGAAGCATGGCGTTCGGATCGTGGCAGATGAAGTATCGCACCCGCGCGAGCATATAGATGTAGATCATCGTGTGCTCGAAGATGTGCGAATACGGCAGTACCGAAAGAATCTCTTGTCCCGCGTGGATGCCCTGAAACCCGTACGCGAGCGCCGACTGCGCGTCGAAGCCGACGTTGTCGTGCGTGAGCATCACGCCCTTCGGATTCCCCGTCGTTCCCGACGTATAGATCAGCACCGCCAAATCGTCGGGTGCCGCCGACGTGGTCGCGCGCGGCGAGTGCGCCCCATGCGCCTCGAAGGCCGTCAGCGACCCGTCACCTTGCCCTTCGAAGACCACGGCTCGCGGCAGAGACGGGATGGAGCCAAGCCGTGCGAGCGCCTGCGCCGTGTCGAGGAAGAGCAGCTTCGCACCGGAGTGGCCGAGAATATATCCCGTCTGATCGAGTGCCTGCGTCGGGTAGATCGGCACAACGACGCAGCCCGCAAAGAGCGTGGCGAATGCGCAGACGACCCAGTCGACGCAATCGTGCGAGATCAGCGCAACGCGGTCGCCTTCGACGAGGCCGGCCTTGCGAATTGCGGCGGCGACGTTCTCGACGCGGGCGAGCACAGCGGCGCTCGAGGCCGGCGTCCATTTGCCCGCGACGCGTTCGACGAGCGCGTACGCGTTCTCACGAGCAAGCGCTTCCCGCACCAACTGCGGCAGCGTCTTCTTCGGAGGCAACGCCATTGTAAAAATATCATTGGCGGGAAACCTGCGGCCCCCCTACAGTCGCAGGTATTGCTGCGCCCGGTCCAGCCGGCTCGAGGTCATACCGGCGACGTCGAGCAGCTGGTCGAGCGACGTAAAGGGGCCTTCGCTCGAGCGCACGTCGACGATGCGCTGTGCGATCGCGCCGCCGATCCCAGGGACGCGCCCCAGCGCCTGTGCGCCGGCCGTGTTGAGATCGACGACGCCCACGGGCTGCCGGCGGTGGCGCGCTCGACGCCGTGACCTGCGTCGAGACGGGCCGCACCGTCCGCGTGAAGAGGCGGGCGAGCCGTATGCAAAGCGACGTCTCGCGGGCAGGCTCCGCGCGAGGGGTGCGGCAGAGAACTCCGGCGCAGGCAGAGCCTGCGGCGGCCGCGGGACGGGATGGAACAGGGCGAGCGCGGCGAGCACGACGCCGCCGGCGAGCAGTGCGTAACGATACATGCCGTTCTTTTGCGCCCATCGAGACGAATGGAAAGGGGTAGCGACCCCCGGCACTATACGAAGGCGTATGCCCGAAGCGTACGATTTCGAGCAGATCGAGCAAAAGTGGCGGGAGCGCTGGGAACGGGAGGGCACGTATGCCGCGCCGCGCGTTCCCGCGGGCGACAAGTATTACGTGCTCGAGATGCTGCCGTATCCCTCGGGCGATCTCCACGTCGGCCACGCGAAGAACTACACGATCGGCGACGCGGTCGCACGCATGATGCGCATGCTCGGATACGACGTGCTTCATCCGATGGGATGGGACGCTTTCGGCTTGCCCGCCGAGAACGCAGCCATCGCGCGCGGCATCGATCCCGAAACGTGGACCCGCTCGAACATCGACAACATGCGACGGCAGGTTCGCCTCATCGGCACGGGATACGACTGGTCGCGCGAGATCACGACGTGCGATCCCGAGTACTACCGCTGGAACCAATGGCTCTTTCTCCGCCTCTTCGAGCACGGGCTTGCCTATAAGCGCGAGGCGCCGGTCAACTGGTGCCCGCACGATCTGACCGTGCTCGCGAACGAGCAGGTCGTCGACGGAAGGTGCTGGCGATGCGACGCTCTCGTCGAGCGGCGCAACCTCGCGCAGTGGTTTCTCAAGATCACCGCCTACGCCGACCGCCTGCTGGCAGATCTCGATCGGCTCGACGGCTGGCCGGAGCGTACGCGCACGATGCAACGCAACTGGATCGGCCGCAGCGAAGGCGTCGAGCTTTCCTTCACGATCGCAGGAACCGATGCGCACGTCGACGTCTTCACGACGCGTGCCGACACCATCTACGGCGCAACCTTTATTGCTATCGCACCCGACCATCCAGCGATTCCGCTGCTGAGAGCGGTGATCTCGAAGCATCAGGCGGCGCAGATCGACGCGTTCGCGGAATCGCTGCGCTCGAAGTCCGAGCTCGAACGTATCAGTCTGATGGAGAAGACGGGCCTCTTCACCGGTGCCTACGCGGTGAATCCGCTCTCCCACGAGCGCGTTCCGATTTGGGTGACGAACTACGTGCTTGCAGAGTACGGCACGGGCGCGGTGATGGGCGTGCCGGCGCACGACGAGCGCGACTTCGACTTCGCCCGCAAGCACGGCTTGCCGATCGCGCAGGTGATCGTGCCGCACGATCTCTCCGGCGAGCCGGCGCCGCTCCACGAGGCGTTCCTCGACGACGGCCGCCTCATCGCAAGCGACGACTTCACCGGCATGTCGAGCGCGCGCGCGCGCGACACGATCGCCCAACGCCTCGCGTCGCTCGGCCAGGGGCGCCTCAACGTAAACTACCGGTTGCGCGACTGGCTGATCTCGCGCCAGCGCTACTGGGGCACGCCGATTCCTATTCTCTATTGCCCGCAGTGCGGTGAGGTACCGGTTCCAGACGAAGCGCTTCCCGTGCTTCTTCCACCGAACGCGCCGATCACCGGCGAAGGTTCGCCGCTCGCGCGCATGCCGGAGTTCGTGAACGCCGCGTGTCCGCGCTGCGGCGGTCCCGCGCGGCGCGACACCGACACGATGGACACGTTCTTCGAGTCGTCGTGGTACTATCTGCGCTACCTCTCACCTCACGACGCGAGCGCGCCGTGGGGCAGCGAAGAAGCCGCGGGATGGATGACCGTCGATCAATACATCGGCGGCGCAGAGCATGCGGTGATGCACTTGCTCTACTCGCGCTTTTTCTACAAGTTCTTTGCCGACCGGGGATGGGTCGGCGCCGCGGACGAGCCGTTCCAGCGCTTGTTCCACCAAGGCTTCGTGCTGCACGACGGCGAGAAGATGTCGAAGTCGCGCGGCAACGTCGTCGGCATCGACGAGACGGCGCGGCGCTACGGCGTCGACGCAATGCGCCTCTTCCTGCTCTATGCGACGCCGCCGGAAGACACGAGCGACTGGAACGACGAAGGCATCATGGGCCGCGTGCGGTTTCTCAACCGCCTCTGGCGCTTATGTGCACCGTTGGCATCGAGCGCAGCCGCCGATCCGCGTACGGTTCCACGCGTCCGCGAAGAGCCCGAGCGCGCGCTTCTGCGCGCCGTTCACGTTGCCGCGAAATCGGCGCGCGACGAAACGGCGTCGCGGCGCTTTCACTACAATGCAACGATCGCCAAGCTCGACGAACTGCTCAACGCGCTCTCGGCGCTACGCCAAGAGATGCCGGGCTCGCCGGCGCTCGCATATGCGGCGCACGCTCTGCCGTTGCTCGTGGCTCCCTTTGCGCCACACGTCGCCGAGGAGCTGTGGCAACGCATGGGCCACACGAGCTCGGTGCACCACGAGCGGTATATCGAGCCGGACGAGTCCGTCATGGCGCTCGCCGAGATCACGCTCGTCGTACAGGTGAACGGGAAGATCCGGGCGCGCCTCACGGTACCTTCCGGGCTCGCGGAATCGGAGGCGCTCGCGCTCGCTCTCGCGCAACCGAACGTGCAAGCGCAACTCGACGGCAACAAACCGCGCAAGCACGTCTACGTTCCCGACAAGCTTCTCAATCTGGTACGCTGAGCAGCTTCTGAAAGTACTTGTACGTCTCGATCAGCCCGTCGCGCAGTGGGATCTGCGGGCGCCAACCTAAGAGCGTGTGCGCGAGCGAGGCATCGAACTGCGCGTCGCGCGCGTCGCCCGGACGCTTCTCGGCGCGCGTGACCGGTGCGTCGAAGCCGGTGATCTCTACAAGCATGCGATAGATCTCGTTGACGCTCGTCTTGATGCCCGTGCCGATCACGAAGCACTCTCCGGAGCCACGCGTCAAAGCGTCCGCATTGCAGCGCGCAACGTCCTTGACGTAGACGTAGTCGCGGGTCTGCTCGCCGTCCCAATCGATCCTGACGCCTTCGCGTTTGAGAAACTTCCCGATGAAGATGGCGATCACGCCGGCTTCGCCGTTGGGATCCTGCCGCGGTCCGTAGACGTTTCCGTACCGCAGCGAGGTGAAATCGAGGCCGCGATCTTCTTTGTAGAACCGTAAGTAGTGCTCGGCGACCATCTTGGTGATGCCGTACGGAGAGGTCGGCCGCTGCGGCGTCTTCTCCGTAATCGGAAAGTGCTCCGGCGTGCCGAAGCTCGCGCCGCTCCCGGCGAAGATCACTTTCCTCGCGCCGACCTTCACGGTGTTGTCAAGGACGTTGATGAGGCCGACGACGTTGACCTCGGCGTCGAGCCCCGGATCGCGCGACGAGATCGCAACCGAGTGCTGCGCAGCGTGATGGCTGACGACGTCCGGCCGGAACTCCGCAAAGACGCGCCCGATGTTCTTGTCGCGAATATCCATCGGCACGAACGTGACGCGGTCGGGCACGTTTGCTCGCCGACCGCCGCCGTGCTCCCAGAGCGAGTCGATGACGAGCACGTCGTGCCCCTGCGCGAGGTACTCCTCGACGACGTGCGAGCCGATGAATCCGGCTCCGCCGGTGACGATGATTCGCAAACCCCTTGACGTTCCTTTCCGGCGCGTGATCGCTCTGCGATGACCGCGCTGCTGACGGTCGGCATCGCGGCCGTCCTCGGCACGCTTGCCACCGCGCCGCTCTCGCTCGAAGGACGCGCGCTCGACGCGCTCGGCATCCTCGCACTGTGTGCCTACACGTGCGTTTCGCGCGAGCCTCGCTCCGTTCGCGCGGTCGTGCTCCTCGCCCTGGTGCTCTTCGGCTGCAACGCCTGGATCGCGCGCGAGCGTGCACCGCGCGTTCCTCTATCCCGCACCGCGCGGTACGCCGCAGTAGCGCTCGCTCCCGTGCACAGCGACGGGTCGTCGAGCAGTTTTGCGGCGGCACTCGAGGGCGGCCTCACCGCCCTCACGCATATTCGCGGTACGCCTCCGCCTCCGGGCGAGCGCCTCGTGCTGCGCGGTAGACTCGAGCCGTTCGACGACCCGCGCAATCCGGGCGAGCCGAGCCAGGCCGAGCTGGAACGCGAGCGCGGTTTCGACGCGCAGGTCGCACGCGGTGAGATTCTTCGAGCGCGTGCGCCCGCGCAACCAGACCCGCGCGTCCTTCTCGCACGAGCGCACGCGTGGGCACTCGCGCGGCTGCGATCCGCGCTCGGTGAGCCGGCGGCATCGATTGTCGCCGGCGAGCTGTGGGGCGAGCGCGCCGACCTTCCGCCCGACGTCCGTGCGGAGTTTCAAGAGACTGGCACGGTCCACGTGCTCGTCACCGCAGGTTTGCATTTGGGCGTCGTGGCGGCGATCGTCTGCGCGCTGCTCTCCTTCTTCGCGCTTCCGCGCTCTTTGGCGTGCGCGCTCGCGATCGTCGCCGTCTGGGCCTTCGCCCTGTGGAGTGGCGAGCAGCTTCCCGCAACGCGCGCCGCAGTCATGGTAACGGCGGCGCTTGCCGCGCGCGCGTTCGGCAGGGCGTCGTTCTCGTGGAATGCCCTCGCGCTCGCGGCGCTAGCGATCGCAGCATTCCGTCCGCTCAGCGTCGCCTCGCCGTCGTTCGCGCTCTCGTTCAGCTGCGTCGGCGCAATCTTCGCGTGCGCTCCGGCGATCGAGCGTGCACTCGGAACGCATGGAGCGCTGCCCGCCGCCCTACGCGAAGCACTCACGCTGAGCATTGCAACGCAGCTCGGCACGTGGCCGCTGACCGCGGCAATCTTCCTCCAGTTTTCGCCCTACGCCGTTGGGGCGAACCTCGCGGTCGTTCCGTGCGTCGGCGCATCGCTCGTTCTCGGCGCGCTGCAGCTCGCGCTCGCGTGGCTGCCGGCGCTGGCACAAGGCGCCGGCAATCTCGACGGCTGGATCGTCGCCTGGATGCTCGCCGTGACACGCACGCTTGCGGCCCTGCCGAACAGCGCCGTGCCGATGACGCCGGCACCATCGTGGTGCATTGCCGCCTACGACGCGGCATTGCTCTTCTGCGCCGCCTGCGTTCGACGCACGCACGCGACGCCGGGCGTCGCGGTGCTGATTGTTGCCGTCGGGCTCGTCCTATGGCCGCCGCACGCCGCCGACGCGCGCGTTCGTATCACGGTCATCGACGTGGGGCAAGCCGACGCGATTCTCATCGAAACGCCTACCCACCGCGCGCTGCTCGTCGATGCCGGCGGGCGCCTCGAGCGGGGGCCGCAGGTCGACGGATCGGTCGCCGAACGGGTCGGCGAGCTGACCGTCGTGCCGTTCTTGCTGCGCCGCGGCATTCACCGCCTCGACGCAATTATTCTCACGCATCCTCACGGCGATCACGCAGGCGGCGTGGCCCCGGTGCTGCGCAAGTTACGCGCCGCGGAGCTCGCCGACGGCGGCCAGCACTATACGGGCCATGCGTATCTCGACGCGTTGGCCACGGCGCGCGCGGACGGCGTGCCCATCGTCGCGCCACGCGCCGGCGACGTGTGGCGAACGGACGACGGCGTCGCCCTGCACTTCATCGGGCCGTCGCTGCCGTTCATCAGCGGCGGCAACAACGACATCAACGACAACTCCATCGCGTTCACGCTGCGCTATCGCTCGTTCTGCATGCTCTTCACCGGCGATGCGGGCACCGAGGCGGAGCAACGCTTCCTACGCGAGGGGGTGGATTTGCGCTGCCAGGTTCTCAAGGTCGGGCACCACGGCTCCGCCTACAGCTCGAGTCCCGCCTTCATCGCCGCCGTGCGCCCGCAGTACGCGATCATCTCCGTCGGAAGGCACAATATGTTCGGGCACCCCGCGCCTTCAACGATTGCGACACTCGAACGCTTCGGCGCGCACGTCTATCGCACGGATGAAAACGGGGCCGTAACCATAACCACTGATGGCACGCACGTTGCCGTCTCACCGATGCTCCCCGATGCACACTAGTGGCGCGCCCCGGAGTGCCTTCATGTACGCGGTCACGCTGCGGCTGGGTACATTACTGATATGCTCTCGCCTATTGCGATTGGGCCAACGTACAGATGCGGAGCATCTCGGGGAGACGGTGTCGCTCGCCAGAGATTTATAGCCGCAACCAATCCAACTAGACTCATGCCATTGCCGAAGGAGCTTCGCGGTAGAAATCGCCTGGAGCGCCCATCGCCGAACTGCAGATGCCGAGTAGGGCCTTCAGCGGAAGGAGGTAATCGAAACGCGAAACGCTGGGGCATGGCGACTCGCGTGAAATCGGGGATGCCAGCCTCGGTTCGGCCTACGGGTACAGTCACGTTTCTGTTTTCGGATATCGAAGGCAGTACTGCACGCTGGGAAAGTCACGCCGATGCAATGGCGCCCGCATTGCTGCGTCACGATGCGTTGGTACGATCCGCGATCGAAGCCCACAACGGCTACGTCTTCAAGACCATCGGCGACGCCTTTTGCGCGGCCTTCACGACAGCTCCAGACGCACTCGTTGCGGCGCTCGACGCGCAGCGAGCCCTCGCGGCCGAAGATTTTTCGGCAGTTGGGGGCATGCGCGTGCGTATGGCGCTGCACGCAGGTACTGCGAACGAGCGTGACGGCGACTATTTTGGCCCGACGGTCAATCGCGTCGCGCGCCTGTTGGCGATCGGTCACGGCGGCCAGATGCTGGTCTCCGATGCGTGCACGCAGCTCGTACAAGGGGAGATGACGTCGCAGTGCAGCCTACGCGATCTGGGAGAGCATCGACTCAAAGACCTTTCGCGCCCCGAACGCGTCTACCAACTTGTCGCTCCGAACCTCCCCGAAGCCTTTCCGGCTCTGCGATCGCTCGACCAATTGTCACACAATTTACCGGCACAGGTTTCGTCCTTCGTTGGGCGCAACGCGGAGATTGCCGAAATCGCTGGGCTCATCGAGCAGCATCGCTTGGTCACGCTCATCGGCTCAGGCGGCGTAGGGAAGACGCGTATCTCCCTGCAAGTCGCGGCAAATCTGCTCGACGGATCCGGCGACGGCGTGTGGTTCGTCGAACTCGCTCCTCTTACCAAGGGCGACTATATTCCGTCCGCCGTCGCGCACGCACTCGGGCTTACGCTCGCGAGCGAGGGCGATCCGGTCGAGAGCCTCGTTCGCGCACTCAAGAAAAAGCGCCTACTGCTCGTGTTCGACAACTGCGAGCATCTCGTCGAGCCCGCCGCACGAGTGATCTCTGCGATCCTGCAAGGCGCTTCGACGGTCAAGGTCCTTGCATCGAGCCGGCAACGGCTCGGAGTTGCCGGGGAGGCAACGTACCAAGTGCCGTCCCTCGTCCTGCCTAGCAAAGGCGAAGCGCATCTGAGCGCAATCGAACTGCTGCGCTTTGAATCGGCTGTGCTCTTCGCCGAACGCGCGGCGGCCGCGAGCCATACGTTTTCCTTAACTGACGAGAACGCGCCGATCGTGGCCGACATCTGCCGGCGACTGGACGGCATTCCACTGGCGATCGAGCTCGCCGCTGCGCGGGTGAAGATGCTCAGCCCAAGACAGCTGCGCGAACGGCTCGAGGAGCGATTCCGCGTGCTCACCGGCGGCAGCCGCGACGCGTTACCGCGCCAGCAGACGCTGCGCGCCATGATCGATTGGAGTCATGCCCTGCTCGACGAGCGCGAGCACACACTCTTCCGGAGGCTGGGGATCTTTGTCAACGGCTTCACGCTCGACGGAGCCGTTGCGGTCGGGTGCGGCGAGGATCTTGATCAACTCGACGCGTTCGACGTGCTGGCCTCGCTCGTCGATAAATCGCTCGTGCTCGCCGAGCCGCAAGGCGATGCGCTGCGCTACCGCTTACTCGAATCGACCCGCGCCTATGCCCAGGAGAAACTCGCCGATGCGGGCGAGCGCGATCTCGCTACGGACCGCCATCTGCGCTACCTGCGCGACCGCTTCGCGCAGCTGTGGGAACGGCGCGAGCGGACCGCACGACATGCCGATCTTGAAGCGGCGCTGCAAACCGAACTGGAGGACGTGCGTTCGGCGCTCGACGGTGCGTTAACAGGCTCGGAAGTCATTGACGGCGGCGAGTTGCTCGCCACCATTCATGGGAGTTGGGAAGCCATCGCACTCGACGTTGAAGGCATGGCACGATGCGAAGCCTATCTCGCGGTGCTCCCAGCGGCGCAGGCGCGACTGCGCGCTCTGCTCTCAAACGCGTTGTCGTTCATGCTCAGCAGTTCCGGGCACAAGCTGCGCGCATTTGAGCTGGCGACGGAGGCGGTCGAGCAGGCGCGGACAAGCGGCGACGCCTCGCCGCTGGCTGACGCGCTGATTCGGTACGCGTATACGGCGGCGGCCCTCCATCGCCCTGACGATGCGGAGCGGGCGTTAGCGCAAGCCGAAGCGATCGCGGGGACCTCGGCGAACTTTCGCGTTCGGTTCCTCCAAACGCGCGCATTCTTCAGCCAGTTGCGTGGCGATCTCCAGACGGCAGCGCGCGCGTACGAGCAGCTTCGCAAGGAGCAGCGCTCTCTCGGAAACACCCGCGCAGAGCACTGGTCCGCGCTCAACCTCGCAGAGACCGAATACGCGCGAGGTCAGACCCAGCGAGCGATTGCGCTCGTGCGCGAGACGCTTCCCGCGACGCGGTCGAGTGCTGATGAGACCTTGCTCACCCTCATGCTCGTCAACCTCGCAGGCTATCTCGTTGCGGTCGACGACCTTTCCAATGCGGTCGCAGCTGTGCGAGAGACAATTATGATTCTTGCAAAGCGCGAGCCGGGCCATGCCAACATCGCGATTGCGATCGAGCACCTCGCGCTCATCCTCGCGTTGCGCGGCGACTTGGCGCGCGCGGCCACACTCGAGGGTTACGTCGACGCTGCGTTCCAGCAGCAGGGATTCGAGCGCGAGCTTACCGAGACGACGACGCACGATCGCCTCACCGCACTCCTGCGCGAGGGACTCACCCCCAACGAACTCGCGGGTTCGATCGCAGAGAGCGCTGCGCTCACACCGGAGGCTGCGATCGCACTCGCGTTTAAGGAGAGCCCATGCTAAGAAGCCTCTAACGCACGCAACGATGTCGAATGCAATCTGCCATAAAAGGTCTCTACTTTTTGGGAGCGTGCAAAACAGAACCGCACGCGGTACAGTCGAATCCTCCCAGTAGCACGCTCCAGGGCTCGATGCTTACGGTTCTCAGCAAGCGCATCGATGTCCAGGGATCGTCGGCCATCATCGCTTCGATTGCACCCTCTTTAACCTCCGCCGGCGCGTTCACGACATGCAGCACGCGCGCGGCGTCGTCCTCGCCGCCGAGTGGACCGCCCGCAACGATGATTCCCCGATCCGCCAAGGCGTCCATGAAGGCGCCGAGACATCCTGATCGCAGTCTGCCGAGCCCTCGCACCGAGAGCGCGAGTATCTTGGTGGTTCCGCCACGTCGTGCGCGGTATCGGAGGCTATAACCTCACGGCTGCACAAGATCGGCCGGCAGCGATCGTGGCGTTCGAGCGCGGAGAGTAGTGGGTAGCCTGCAGCGGACGCCGGCCATCGAAGGGCGAACGGGACGACGACGTGAGTCCGGAAGTGCTTGGAGCGTGGGCGTCGCTCGGAACCGCCATTGTCATCGGTGCGAGCGTGCTTGCCGCGCTCGTGCAGCTACGGCACATGCGCGCGGGAAACGAGTTAGACGCGCTCCTCTCGCTCCAGAAGGACTTCCGGCACCCCGATCTGCAGTCGGCGCTTCGTTACATCCAGGTGGAACTTTCGCGACGATTGGAAGACCCGGTGTATCGAAGAGAACTCGAAACGACGGGGTTTGTCGATTCGTCGGCACATCCGGAGCTGATCGCGTGCAATTGGTTCAACGAGATCGGGACGCTGCTCAAGCACCGTCTCGTCGCCGAGGCCCCGTTTATGGAGCTCTTCGGGCGCCTGATCGTCCATTGCTGGGCGCACGCGGCGTCGGCGGTTGCAATCATGCGCCGCACTCGGGGCGAGTCACAATACGCAGATTTCGAGTTTCTTGCGATCCGCGCGGCGAAATGGATCGATCGTCATCCGCACGGCACGTTTCCGCGCTCGCTCGCGCGAGAAACGCTTCCTGATCGCTGGCGGGAGACCGATGCAAAGACAAAGGAACACCCTATCGGGGGACAGGCAACATGAGATATTGGATTAGGGCAACAGCACTTGCCGCCGTCTTCGCGCTGGCGGTGCGGCGAGCGCGCAAGCCGCTACGGTTGACGGCGTGATCACGAGTTACGACAGCGGCAATCAAGGTACCGACATGACGGTGCGGACGAGTGACGGGCACACGCACGCGATGTAGTTCGACAACCTGAAGAAGCCGGCGTTCCAAGGGAAGCAACTCCCGTGGTGCCCAGATTTTCCGTGCACCGGCTGGCCCCGTCAGCTCGTCATAGAACGAATCATCACCATCGTTTCGTACGCCGACATCAATGGTCATCGGGTGATGAAGCCTATACGTCGTGCGATCCAGACGCAAGAACACGCTAACGCTTCGTTCAAACGGGGCGTGCTCTCCGTCGAAGCGTGGACAGCCAGCGCGTCTTGCTGACTGAGCCGATGGGGCGGGCAAGGCAGACGGTACGGCGATACCAAGCAGCAACGGTAACAGCGCTGCTCCGATTGCTAAGCGTCCAGTTCGAGCACGCACCTCCGGCTTGCTCGGCTTCTTCCGCCGCGCGCCGGGACCTAGGGCCCTTCGTGGCGCGAGGCCCGCGTCCGTTCACGTGGGGCGCGGACTAACCCGGCATTCGCCTTCAATCCACACGGCGAGATCAGCGGATGCCATATTGTCGTACTCAGTTCTTGCGTAGAGCTGGGTCAAAGGTACGTGAGAACAAACGCCGGGGGCATGCTGCTCGGCGCGATCGCGCGTCTGCGCGAATCGCTACTGCGACGGGGTCGGAGCAAGGGATCCGGCGCTGAGAATGAGCCCTAGTAGCAATGCGCCGATCGCCCACCACTGCATGGGAATCCAGAAGAGCGTGTGACGACGCTGGAGCACAACGTGCTGTCCCGTGCTCGGATCGACGAGAACGCGATCGCCGGCTCCACTGTTGAGCCGGCGACCGACGAGCCAGATAGGGACTGCCGAAAGAATCACGCCGACGCCGCCACCGAGCCCCGGGACCGCCCTAACCGCGCCGGCAACAAACGCTCCAACGAAGAACCCTACGACGACGAAGACCGCGGCAAGTATGCCCCACCCTCTCCAAATAACGAAGAACATTGGTCGCCTCCAAGAGGGCAGCGGCTCCGGGGATTCCTAGTTTGAAGAATTCCGAGATCACTCCCCGAGCGATTACGGCTGCCCTGACCATGGGTTACGCACTTATACGGCATCGCCTTCGGCCCGTAGGTGAGAGCCCACAGTCTCCGTCTGTCTGAATCCTCGCCTACAGGTCACCATCGGAAACGACAGGGCAACTTTACGCAATACTGTTGTCTCGTGAACCGCGAAGTGCGGCCGACGCTCGGGAGGTGCAGGCCCAGCCGCAGCAAAAGCAGCGATTCTTATCTTTCACGGAAGGAGCGCCTGATGTATGTAGTTGTTCGCGAATACAAGGTCAAGTCTGGGCAAATGGATCGCATCATCCAGAGGATCCGCGACGAAATCGCGCCGCTGATTCAAGAGATCCCGGGCTTCGTCGGATACACGATCGCTACACCCAGTGAAACCGAACTCAGCTCGATAAGCTTCTTTCTAGACAAGAACGGAAGTGATGAATCGACGCGCGTCGCCTCCGAATCCGTCAAGCGCGTTCTCGCCGATGTCGTGGAAGGGTCACCGCGTGTGTCGAGCGGCGAAGTCATCATTCGAGCCGGGCAGCCTGCGAAGAAGGCTCATTTCGGGATTATGCGCCGTTTCTCCATGACGCCCGAGCAAGTGCGCGCAACCCTGCCGAAAGTACGCGACGGCCTTATACCGATTCTAACTGGTAGTGCGGGTTTTGTCGCGTATTCGGTAGCCGACTGCGGGAACGGGACAGTCATCTCGCTCGCGGCGTTCGAGAATCGCGAAGCAGCCGAGGCGACTTCGCAACGCGCGATGGCCTGGGCCGAACAAACGATGCGAGATATCCCGGATCCTGAGGTCATCCGCGCCGAACTCAAGCTGCGCATCGTGAACGATGCTGCTCTCCCAAAGTCGTGAGACCGGCGGCATCGCCGCTTTGGCCTACCGATCTATTCGTACCTCTGTGGCCTCGACCGTCTAGCACTGCGCAGCCAAGCGGATCAGCCTTTATCAGCGGCGCGCAATAGTTCGCCTTAAATCCCCACGGCGATCATGCAGGCGGCGCCGCGCCGGTGCTGCGCACGTTACGCGTCGCGGAGCTCGCCGACGGCGGTCAGCGCTATACGGGACACGCGTATCTCGACGCGGTCGCGACCGCGCGCGCGGACGGCGTCCCAGTCATTGCGCCGCATCCAGGGATTCGCAAGGCGGGACGCGTATCGCTTCCAGTGCCCTTGAGTTTCTCAGGGTGAGTAAGGATTACCCATGAAACGCTTCCTGTTGATCCTGGTGGGTCTCGCGACGCTCGTGCTGGCCGCTTGCACGTCGAGCGGCACCGCCTTCAATCCGCCTCCGACCCCGCTGATTGCCAAGTTCGCGTACGTTGCCAATTATAGCTCGGGCAACGTTTCCGCCTACACGATCGACGCGGCGACCGGCGCGCTTACGCCGGTGGCAGGGTCGCCCTTCGCGGCGGGCACTAATCCCCATGGAGTGGCGGTCGATCCCGCAGGCAAGTTCGCATACGTTACCGACAGTAGCTCCGACAACGTCTTCGCCTATACCATCGACGCGGCGACCGGCGCGCTCACGCCGGTGGCGGGCTCGCCTTTCGCGGCGGGCAGTTTTCCCAATGGAGTGATGGTCGATCCCAGCGGTAAGTTCGCGTACGTTACCAACGCGAGCTCCAACAACGTCTCCGCCTACACCATCAACGCGACGACCGGTGCACTGACGCCGGTGGCGGGCTCGCCTTTCGCGGCGGGCAGCACTCCCGCCGGCGTAGCGGTTGATCCCACCGGCAAGTTCGCGTACGTCGCCAACTCATATGGCGGCAACAGCGTCTCCGCCTACACCATCAACGCGACGACCGGTGCACTGACGCCGGTGGCGGGCTCGCCCTTCGCGGCAGGCGACGCTCCTTATGGCGTGACCGTCGATCCTACCGGCAAGTTCGCGTACGCTGCCAATGCCAACTCCGCTAACATCTCCGCCTACACCATCAACGCGGCGACCGGCGCGCTCACGCCGATGGCGGGTTCGCCCTTCGCGGCGGGCACCTCCCCCAAGACCGTGGCGGTCGATCCCAGCGGTAAGTTCGCGTACGTTACCAATCAGGGCGACGCCAACGTCTCCGCCTACATCATCAACGCGACAACCGGCGCGCTCACGCCGATCGCGGGTTCGCCCTTCGCGTCGGGCACCAATCCCCACGGGGTAGCAGTCGATCCCGCCGGCAAGTTTGCGTACGTTGCCAATTCCAACTCCGCCAACGTCTCCGCCTATACCATCAACGCGACGACCGGCGTGCTCACACCGATCGCGGGTTCACCTTTCGCGGCAGGCGCAATTCCGAACGCAGTGGTGGTCGCGAGATAGCCCCGAACCGGTAATGGTTCGCCGTAAA